>CAIZPE010000124.1 GCA_903934795.1 uncultured bacterium
CTGCTCGACGGCCAGCTGCTCGAACCGGTCGACTACGCCGGCTGGGAGCAGGCGCTGCGCGCGGCGCTGGCCGCCGCCGTCACGCCCGACGGCGCGCCCGATGTCGAGCGCCAGATGGATCTCGCCCGCGAAGCCCATCACGCCCAGGTCTTTCGCCTGCTGGTCCAGGACCTGGAAGGCCTGCACAGCGTCGAGCGGCTGGCCGACCTGCTCTCCGAGCTGGCCGACCGCATGCTCGCGATCGGCCTCGACTGCGTCTGGCGCACCGTGCCCGGGCGCCATCGCGAGCAGCCGCGTTTCGCGGTCATCGCCTACGGCAAGCTCGGCGGCAAGGAGCTGGGCTACGCCTCCGATCTCGACCTGGTGTTCCTGTTCGACGACGACGACGAGCGCGCGCCGCAGGCCTACACCATGCTCTCGCAGCGGCTGGCCAACTGGCTGTCGGTGCGCACCCGCGCCGGCCAGCTCTTCGAGATCGACCTGCGGCTGCGGCCCAACGGCAATGCCGGGCTGCTGGTCACCACGCTCGAGGGGTTCACCCGCTACCAGGAGGGCGAAGCCTGGGTATGGGAGCACCAGGCGCTCACCCGCGCCCGCCACGCGGCCGGCGACGCGGCGATCGGCGCCACCTTCGAGGCCATCCGCCGCACCGTGCTGGCGCGCCCGCGCGAGGCCGCTGCCCTGCGCGCCGAGGTGATCGGCATGCGCGAGCGCATGCACGAGGGACATCCCAACCGCAGCGAACTCTTCGACCTGAAGCACGATCAGGGCGGCATGGTCGACATCGAATTCATCGTGCAGTACCTGGTGCTCGCGCACGCGGCCGCGCACCCCGAACTGCTCGACAACGTCGGCAACATCGCGCTGCTCGGTCGCGCGGCCCGGGCGGGCCTGATCGAGGCCGGCCTGGCGGCCCAGGTGGCCGACGCCTACCGGCGGCTGCGCCAGCTCCAGCATCAGCTGCGGCTCAATGACGCCTCGTACGCGCGGGTGGCGCCGCAACAGCTCGCCGACGAGCGCGCCGCGGTGCGCTCGCTGTGGGCGGCGGTGCTCGGCTGAGTCAGGCCAGCAGCAGCACCAGCGCGCCCACACCGAGCGCAGCCAGCAGGTTGCCGCTCAGGCGCGCCACCACCAGCAGGGCCAGCGCCGAGAGCAGGCGGGCATCGAGCAGCAGGTCCCAGGAAGGCGCCACCGCCTCGCGCCAGGGCGCGGCGACCTCGGGCACCACCACCGCCACCAGCGCAGCCATCGGCGAATAGCGCAGGGCCCGGGCCGCCAGGCCGCGGGGATGCCAGCGGCGCGGCGCGTAAAGGTAGAGCGAGCGCAGCAGCAGGATGATCGCGGCCAGCATCCCGATGGCCAGCCAGATGCCCGCAGGATCGGTCTTCATGAGGCGCGCCCCGAGGAGGACCGGTCCGCCGCCGCATCTGCGATCAGCGCCGCCAGCAGGCCGGCCACCACCGCCGCGAGCAGCCCGAGCTTCCAGGGCCAGCCCGCCCCGATGAGGGCGACCGCACCGGCCGCCAGGGCCGCCGACCACGCCGGGGCGCCACGCAGCATCGGCGCCACCAGCGCAAGCATGGCCAGGATGCCGAGGTAGCCCAGGCGACCGGCACCGGGCAGCACCGCCGCCAGCCCGATGCCGAGCACCGAGCCGGCCAGCCAGACCGGCCAGACCAGCCAGGTGACCCCGGCATAGAAGGCGAGCCGGTTGACGAAGGGCCGCTCGCGTCCCCGGCGATCGAGGTAGACCGCGGTGCCGGGGTCGGTCATCAGGAAGCCGGCCAGCCAGCGCCAGCGCGCCGGCAGATGCTTGAGGTCGGGCGAAAGCGCCGCCGAGTACACCGGAAAGCGCAGGCCGGTGAGCACGGCGGTGAGCGCAATGAAGGGCAGAGACACGCCCGCGGCCAGCAGCGGCACGGCCACCAGTGCGGTGGTGCCCGAGAGCACCAGAAAGCTGATGCCCAGCGCCTGCGCCACCGTCAGACCGCCCTTGACCAGCGCGATGCCGGTGACCGTGCCCCAGGCGAACACGCCGGGCATGGCCGGCGCGACCGCGGCCAGACCCTGCCGGAAGCGCAGCCGGCGCGCCGGCCGGGCAAGCAGGGCCGCGCGCGCGCCCATGGGCTTCAGAGAGGCGCGCGACTCAGCGCGCGCCAGGCGCCGGGGCGCGGCCCAGCGCCCAGCCGCTGCGCGAGGCCAGCCACAGGGCACTGGCCAGCGCCACCATCACCACCGGCAGCGACAGCAGGTTGAGCACCGACCAGCCATTGACCATCAGCATGGCGCCCGAGGACGCCGAGGTGGTGACCATGGTGGTGAACACGCACAGGTCCATGAAACCCTGGACCTTGTTCTTTTCGGAGGGCCGGTAGGCACTGGTGAGCAGCGTGGTGGCGCCGGTGTACATGAAGTTCCAGCCCACGCCCAGCAGGGTGAGGGCGAGCACGAACTGCATGAGATCGAGGCCGCTCAGCGCGATGGCCACGCAGCCGGCCATCATCAGGCAGCCGGAGACGACCACGGGCAGTACGCCGAAGCGCTGGATCAGCGAGCCGGTGAACAGGCCCGGCGCGAACATGCCGATCACATGCCATTCGAGCACCAGCGCCGCGGCCGCATAGGGATGACGGCAGACCTCCATCGCCAGCGGCGTGGCCACCATCAGCAGGTTCATGATCCCGTAGCCCAGCGCGGAGATCAGCACCGCCGTCCAGCAGGCCGGCTGGCGCACGATCTCGGCCAGCGGCCGGGGCGGCCGGGTGTCCTGCGCGGCCTGCGCCGCCTGCGCGGTGCTCGGCACCCGCAGCAACTGGGCCAGCAGCAGCGAGAGCAGCGCGAAACCCGCCAGCGTGAGATAGGAGCCGGCAAACTGCGTGCTCAGCCAGGTGCGTGACCACTTCGACACTTCGGGCCCGACCACCCCGCCCACGATGCCGCCGGTGAGCACCAGCGAGATCGCGCGGGCCTTGAAGCCTGGCCGATAGGCATCGGCGACATCGGCGGCGGCAAAGCGCAGACTGGCCGCGAAGGCGCTGTACAGGCCCGTGATGAAGGTGGCCCCGCACAGCATCGGCAGGCTGGCCTGGGTCATGGCCCACCAGGCCGCCAGCGCGCCGATCATGCCGGCCACCGAGCCCACGGTGTAGCCCATGCGCCGGCCGAACCGGCGCATGAACGCCGCCGCCGGCATGGCCCAGATCGCGCCACCGAGCACATAGCCGGTGACCGGCAGGGTGGCCATGAGCTTGTTGTCGGCAAGCTGGAAGCCCGCCAGGCCGGTGATCGCCACCAGGGTGACATTGTTGGTGAGCACCAGCGCCTGCATGGTCGCCAGGAGGCCCACCTGCGCGCGCAGGGATCGGAGCATCGGCGTAGTGTAGCCGGGTCGGGTTTGCCCGGTCTCCCCGGGGCTCGACCGGTGACATGGTGCTGCACGTGACGGTCACCATGCGACCAGGCCGGCAGTCGCTGCAAGCCGGCCAGCCTTGGTGGCGCGCGTGCCACCGGGAATACGGATCAGCCGATCGGGGTCACCACAGGATCGGCATGAGATCGCCCGCATGTGCCCCGACGTGCTGGCAAACCAGCTCGGTGCGCACATGATCCGGAACCGCTGCCGCCCGGGCAGCGGTGCGCAGGGCCGCCTGGGCCATGACGGCGATCGTCACGCCGTGCGCTTCGGCAGCAACCCGCAGGTCAAGTTCGATCGCCCGCGGGCTCGGACCCGGCGCGCGCCAGCGCAACACCACATCGGCCCCGCGCAGGGAAACCCGTCTGAGCTCGGCTTCGATCACCAGCGCCCGAAGCAGCGCCTCGGCGAGCGGGCCGCGCAGGTCACCGGCGGGCGGGCGTGGCCATGACAGCAATATGCAGGCCACGCCGTCGTCGACGGTGACCCGGGCCTCCGCGGGGCACCAGGTCAGCAGGCGATGCAGGATCCGGTTCGTCGGTGATTTCAGGGGCGCGGTCATCGTGTCACACGAATCACCGAACCGGCGGCCCGCGACAGCCGTGGCCTGCTGCGCTTTTCGCCGCGTGATGCATCTCGCCACCCCCTGGGGGCCCGCCCGCGCCGACGGCGGCGCTGCGCAAGGGATCGGATGCTCGGCAATCCCGGGAAAACCGGGCCGGCGTCTGGGCCGGAACATTCCCTTGCGATAAAATGACGGGTTCCGACCAAAACACCCCCAGGAGCCCCCCATGTCGATGGCCGACCGCGACGGACTGATCTGGTTCGACGGCAAGATGGTCGAGTGGCGCGATGCGAAGCTGCACGTGCTCACCCACTCCCTGCACTACGGCATGGCGGTCTTCGAGGGCGTTCGCGCCTACCAGACCCCCGCTGGCACCGCCATCTTCCGGCTGAGCGAGCACACCCGCCGCTTCTTCAACTCGGCCAAGATCTTCCAGATGAAGATCCCGTACACGCCCGAGGAACTGATGCAGGCCCAGAAGGACTGCGTGCGCCTGAACAAGCTCGACTCCTGCTACATCCGGCCGCTGGCCTGGATCGGCTCCGAGAAGATGGGCGTGTCGGCCAAGGGCAACAGCATCCACTGCTCGATCGCGGTCTGGCCCTGGGGCGCCTACCTCGGCGAGGATGGCATCTCGCGCGGCATCCGCGTCAAGACTTCCTCGTTCACCCGTCACCATGTCAATGTGTCGCTGGTGCGGGCCAAGGCGAGCGGCTACTACATCAACTCCATCCTGGCCAACCAGGAGGTCACCGCCCACGGCTATGACGAAGCCCTGCTGCTCGACACCGAGGGCTATGTGTCGGAGGGCTCCGGCGAGAATGTCTTCATCGTGCGCGACGGCCGGCTCTACACGCCCGATCTCGCCTCCTGCCTCGATGGCATCACCCGCGACGCCGTGATCACCATGGCCCGCGACCTCGGCATTCCGGTGATCGAGAAACGCATCACCCGCGACGAGATGTACTGCGCCGACGAGGCCTTCTTCACCGGCACCGCCGCCGAGGTCACGCCCATCCGCGAACTCGATGACCGCGTCATTGGCGAGGGCCGCCGCGGCCCGGTCACCGAACGGCTGCAGTCGCTGTTCTTCGATGTGGTCGCCGGCCGCAACGACCAGTACCGCCACTGGCTCACCCTGGTCTGAGCCGCCTTCCGCCCGCGTCGCCATGAGCCAGCCCAAGCCCGAAGCGCCCGCCGCCGTCGAACTCGACGGCGGCGATCTGCCGGCGTTCTGCCCGAACCCGCGGATGCCCATCTGGAACCACCACCCGCGGGTGTATCTTGATGTCACCCACGAGGGCGGCGCGCGCTGCCCTTACTGCGGCACTCAGTACCGGCTCAAGGCCGGCGCGGTGGTCAAGGGCCACCACTGAGCGGTCATGGCGCCGGATCCGGGCGGGCCAGCACCCCGCCGCAGCGACATGCGGATCCTGGTGATCGCGCCCAACTGGATCGGTGATGCCGTGATGGCCCAGCCCCTGCTGGCGCTGCTGCGGCGCCAGCACCCGCAGGCCGTTCTCGATGTGCTTGCACCACCCGCGGTGGCCCCGGTCTTCCGTGCCATGGCCGAAGTGACCGAGACCCTGGAGGCCGCCAACCGCCACGGCAAGCCGCAGTGGGGCGAACGCTGGCGCCTCTCGCGGCAGTTGCGCGCCCGCGGCTACGATCGCTGCTATGTGCTGCCCAATTCCGCCAAGTCGGCGCTTGCGCCCTGGCTTGCCGGCATTGCGCTGCGCATCGGCCACCACGGCGAGTCGCGCTACCTGCTGCTGAACCGGCGCGTGCCGCCGCGCAAGGGCGAAGCGCGCCAGCCCATGGTCGAGTTCTACGCGGCACTGGCCGGACATGAGGGGCCGGTGCCCGACCCGGTGCTCAGCCCGCGCCCGGGTCTGGCGCGCGAGGCGCGGGCCCGACTCGGGCTGCGCCCCGACGAGCCGCTGATCCTGCTCTGTCCGGGCGCCGAGTACGGGCCGGCCAAGCGCTGGCCCAGCCGTCACTTCGCCGCCCTGGCCAGCCTGGCCGCCGCCGAATGGCCCGAGGCCACGATCGCGCTGGTGGGTTCGGCGCGCGAGCGTGCGATGGCCACCGAGATCGCGGCGCTCTCGGGCCAGGATCTTCGCAATCTCTGCGGCGACACCTCGCTTGACGAAGCGCTCGGGCTCATCGCCAGCGCCAGCGCCGTGATCTCCAACGACTCCGGCCTCATGCACGTGGCCGCCGCCTGCCGCCGGCCGCAAGTGGCGGTCTTCGGCTCGAGCGACCCGCGCCACACCCCGCCGCGTTCGCCGCGGGCGCAGGTGCAGTGGCTGCAGCTCGCCTGCAGTCCCTGCTTCCAGCGCGACTGTCCGCTGGGCCATACCCGCTGCCTCAACGACCTCTCCCCGACCGCGGTGTTCGCCTCGCTGCGCCAGGTCCTGCAACCCCAAGCCGAGCGCCCCTCCCGATGAGCACCGCCCCCGAATTCGTGCTGACCCTGTCCTGCCCGGACACCACCGGCATCGTCTATCACGTCACCGGCTTCCTGTTCGAGCGGGGCTGCAACATCATCGACTCGGCGCAGTTCGGCGATGCCAGCACCGGGCTGTTCTTCATGCGGGTGCACTTCTCGGCCGCCGCACCACTCGACCGGGACACGCTCGAGGAGGCCTTCAGCCCGATCGCCGCCCGCTTCGCCATGGATGCGCGGCTGCACGCGCTGGCGGTGCGACCGCGGGTGCTCCTCATGGTCTCCAAGTTCGGTCACTGCCTGAATGACCTGCTGTTCCGGTGGTCCTCGGGGCAGCTCGCCATGGAGATCCCCGCCATCGTCTCCAACCACGCCGACTTCCAGCCCCTGGCCCATGGCTACCGCATCCCGTTCTTCTACCTGCCGGTCACCGCCGCCACGCGCGCCCAGCAGGAAGAGCGGCTGCTCGAGCTCGTGGAGCGCGAGCGCATCGACCTGGTGGTGCTGGCCCGCTACATGCAGATCCTGTCGCAGCCCACCTGCGCACAGCTCAAGGGCCGGGCGATCAACATCCACCACAGCTTCCTGCCCAGCTTCAAGGGTGCCAAGCCCTACCTGCAGGCCCATGACCGCGGGGTGAAGCTGATCGGCGCCACCGCGCACTATGTGACCGCCGATCTCGACGAGGGCCCGATCATCGAGCAGGATGTCGAGCGGGTCGACCATGCCATGGGGCCCGAGACGCTGGCGGCCATCGGCCGCGATGTCGAGTCGGTGGTGCTCGCCCGCGCGGTGCGCTGGCATGTCGAGCACCGCGTGCTGCTCAACGGCCACCGCACGGTGGTCTTCCGCTGACCCCGCCCGCGATGCGCCGAGCCCCGGTCCACGCCTCGGCCGAAGCCACCGAGGAGGCCTTCTACGACGCCATGCGGCGTGGTGACACCGATGCCCTGATGGCGTTGTGGGCCGACGACGAGGAGGTGGCCTGCACGCATCCGAACGGCGCGCGCCTGGTCGGGCTGGTGGCCATCCGCGCCTCCTTCGAGCAGATCTTCAGCGGCGGTGGCGTGGCCGTGCAGGCGATCGACCGCCGGGTGCACGAGAGCGGGCTGCTCTCGGTCCACCACCTGATCGAGCAGCTCGCCGTCACCGGCCAGGGCGGCGCACAGCTGGTCGAATGCGTGGCCACCAATGTCTTCGTCAAGACCCTCGCCGGCTGGCGGATGGTGCTGCACCACGCCTCGCCGCTGGGCGAGCAGGCTGCGCCCGCGCAGGCCGGTTCTGCGCCCACCGTGCTTCACTAGCCGCCGAGGCGGCGCACCGCGCCGCCATCCCCGGAGCCTCGCCTTGGAGTACCACCCGCCCCGCTGGTTGCCCGGCGGCCACCTTCAGACCCTCTGGCCGGCGATGGTCGCGCCGCGCGCGGCGGTGCGGCTGCGCCGTGAGCGCTGGGACACCCCCGATGGCGACTTCATCGATGTCGATCGGGTCGATCCGCCCGAGGGCCGCGCCGCGCCCCTGGTGGTGCTGTTCCACGGGCTCGAGGGCGGCTCCGACAGTCCCTATGCGCGTGCCCTGATGGCGGCCGCTGCGGCCCGCGGCTGGCGTGGCGCGGTGGCCCACTTCCGCGGTTGCAGCGGCGAACTCAACCGCGCGCCGCGCGCCTATCACTCCGGCGACTCGGACGAGATCGACTGGGTTCTGCGCCGCTTCGCCGCCGAGCCCGGCAGTGCCGACCAGCCGCTCTTTGCCGCGGGCGTGTCGCTCGGCGGCAATGCCCTGCTGAAGTGGCTGGGCGAGCGCAGCGACGCCGCCGGCTTCGTGCGCGCGGCCGCCGCGGTGTGCCCGCCGCAGGATCTGCACGCCGGCGCCGTCGCGCTCTCACGCGGCTTCAGCCGGGTCTACACACGCCATTTCCTGAGCACCCTCAAGCGCAAGAGCCTGGGCAAGCTCGCGCAGCATCCCGGCCTTTTCGACCGCGAGCGCATGCTCGCCGCGCGCGACTTCTTCGACTTCGACGAGACCGTCACCGCGCCGATGCACGGCTTCGCCGGTTGCCATGACTACTGGCAGCGATCCTCGTGCCGGCAGTTCCTGGGCGGGATCCGCGTGCCCACCCGCGTGCTCAACGCGCTGAACGATCCCTTCCTGCCGGCCTCGGCCCTGGCCAGTCCCGCGCAGGTTTCCCCGCAGGTCAGCCTGCACTACACCCGGCGCGGCGGCCATGTCGGCTTCCACGCCGGGGGCGCCGCCCGGCCCTCGGCCTGGCTGGCCGACTATCTCAGCGGATGGTTCGATGCCCATCGATGAACTCGTCGAACGCGCCATGCAGCGCTGGCCGGATGTGCCGGCGATGTACGGCTGGCTGCGCCTGGATCGCCGCGGGCGCTGGCTGCTGATCGACCGCGGCCGGCCGGGTTTCGACGAAGCCCGCGACGGGGCCGGCAGCGAGATCACCAGCCCGCCGATCATCGACTTCATCGGTCGCAACTATCTCGCCGATCCGCAGGGCCGCTGGTACTGGCAGAACGGCCCGCAACGGGTCTTCGTCGACCTCGACATCGCCCCCCTGGTGTTCCGGGTGCTCGGCGAAGGCGAGCGCACCCGTCTGGTGACGCACACCGGATATCCCTCGGGCGCGGTGCTCGGCGCGGGGATCGATCGCGACGGCAACCTGTTCGCGCAGACCGAGGCCGGCCCGGGGGTGATCCATGATCTCGATCTCGCGGCCCTGGAGATGAGCGACAGCGACCCGGACAGCGGCCCCGAGAATGACCAGGGCGGCAGCCTGCGGCTGCGCCTGGGCCGCGAGTGGCATGCGCTGCGGCCCCTGGCCAGCCCGCCCGGGATGCTCGGCTATGTGGTCCGGCCTCGTGCGGCCGCGCCGCTCAGCGAGTCCTGACCCGATCAGCCTGCTCGCGCTGGAACTCCAGCTCGAACTCCTTCAGACGCGCATCGACCAGCGAGCCGGTGTAGAAGTCGAGCGCCGGCAGGGCTCGTCGAGACAGGCGCAGCTGCTCCACGGCGGCACGCCAGTTGCCGCCGAGCGCATATTCCTCGGCGGTGGCCACATGGGCGAGCGCGGCCTGGCCGGCAGCGTGGTGGGCCTGCGCCAGCAGGCGCCACAGCACGGGGTCGCTGCGCAGGGTGGCGAGCTGATCCTGCAGCAGGCGCTCGGCCCGCACCGCCTGGCCGCTGGCCAGCAGAGCCTCGGCCTGCAGCCGGACCAGGCCGCGCGCGCCCGGAAACTTCGCCGTGCCGGCCTCGGCCAGGGCCAGGGCACCAGCAGCGTCACCAGCCCTCAGCCGGGCCTCGGTGGCCAGCCGTTCGACCATGGGATGGCCCTGAGGCAGGCGCTGGCGCACCTGCGCCAGGGCGCGATCGGCGGCCACGAAGTCGCGCTGCGCGACCAGCACGGTGGCCAGCCCGAACCACGCGCCAAGCTCGTCATGGGTGGCACGCTCGCGCAGCTGGCGCTCGAGCTGCGCCCGGGTGTCGCGCAGGCCATCCAGCCCGGTGACCGCCAGCGCCCGCAGCCGGGCGCGGACCAGACGGAACTCGAGGCTGTCGGGCCGCTGGCGATAACGGTCGTCCTGGACCCTGAGCATCATGTCGGCGATGCGCTCGGCGGTGAGCGGGTGGCTGCGGGTGTAGCCCGGCGCGTTGCTCTCGTAGACCCGCGTGGCCTGCTGCAGCCGGCCAAAGAAACTGACCATGCCGGCGGGCTCGAAGCCTGCGGCACGCAGGGTGTCGATGCCCACGCGATCGGCCTCGCGCTCGGCGTCGCGCGAGAAGGCGAGCATCTGCTGCTGCTGGGCGCCGCTGGCCATGGTGATCGCACCGGCGGCGGCCTGCGGGTTGGAACGCGCGGCGAGTGCGCCCAGGATGGCCGCGGCCAGGGTCATCATCGAGGTCTGACGCTGCTGCGCGAGCATCCGCGCGATGTGGCGCTGAGTGACATGGCCGATCTCGTGGGCCAGCACCGAGGCCAGCTCGGACTCGGTCTGGGCCGCGGCGATCAGGCCGGTGTGCACGCCGATGAATCCGCCCGGCAGGGCGAAGGCATTCATGGTGGCATCTCGCACCAGGAAGAACTCGAAGCTGAAGCCGCTGGCCGAGGGCGTGGCGGCAAGCTGGGCGCCCAGACGGTTGAGATAGTCGCCGGCGTCGACATCGTCGGCCACATCCGGATCGCGGCGCAGGTCGCGCATGATGGTCTCGCCCAGACGCCGCTCGGCGTTCGCCGAGAGCTCCTCGCCGCCGGCGTCACCCAGCCGGGGCAGGTTGTCGGCCTGCGGGTGCGCAGCCGGCGGCAGGGCAGCCAGGGTCAGCGCCAGCAGCGTGGCAACGGCACGGCGGGCAGCTGGCCCGAAGGGGAAGGGTTGCGCCATCGGCAAGGCCAGAGGGCCGGCAGGAAGGCCCGGCGGGATTGCTATCATAGCCTTGCACCATGACCACGCCTCTCCCCCCCTCCCCGCTCACCCACTTCGACGCCACCGGCAGCGCCCACATGGTCGATGTCGGCGACAAGCCGGCCACCCGACGGGTGGCGCTGGCCACCGGCAGCATCCGCATGAAGCCCGAGACCCTGGCGCTCATCCGAGCCGGCACCGCGCGAAAGGGCGATGTGCTCGGGGTGGCCCGCATCGCCGCCATCCAGGCCGCCAAGCGCACCTCGGACCTGATCCCGCTGTGCCACCCGATCGCGCTCACCCGCGTGGCGATCGACTTCGAGATCGACGATGCCGACTCGCGCGTCGACTGCCGCACGCGGGTGGAGTGCACCGGCCAGACCGGCGTCGAGATGGAGGCCCTCACCGCGGTGCAGGTCGGCCTTCTCACCATCTACGACATGTGCAAGGCCGCCGACCGCGGCATGGTGATCACCGAGGTGCGCCTGCTCGAGAAGCACGGCGGCAAGACGGGATCCTGGCTCTCGGAAGACTGAGCCGTCGGCCGGCGCCGCCGGCCGTCAACCCGGGTCTGCCGCGGACATCCTGCCCGGGCCTACTGCCAGCCGCCACCCAGGGTCTTGTAGAGCGTGACCAGGCTCTGCCCGGCCTGCCCCTGCACCAGCACCAGCGACTGCTGGGCGGCAAAGAGCGAGCGCTGGGCATCGAGCAGTTCCAGGTAGCTGGCCGCGCCGTGACGATGGCGGGCCTCGACGATCGCGGCCCGCCCGGTCTCGGCCTGCACCTGCGCCTGCTGGGCACCGAGCTGCTCGAGCAGGGTGCTGCGCGCCACCAGCGCATCAGCCACCTCGCGGAAGGCCTGCTGCACGGCACGTTCGTACTGCACCAGCGCCTGGTCGCGGCTGAGGTCGGCCGACTGCAGCGCGGCCTGGTTGCGGCCGGCATCGAACAGCGGCTGCAGCAGCTGTCCGGCCACTCCGGCAGCGAAGGTCCCGCCGCTGAACAGGCTGGTGAGCGAGCGGGTGGCGCTGCCGGCGCTGGCGGTGAGGGTGATCCGCGGGAAGAAGCTGGCGCGGGCTGCCTCGATGCCGGCATCGGCGGCGGCCATCTGCAGCTCGGCCGCGCGCAGGTCGGGACGACGAGCCAGCACCTCGGAGGGCAGGCCGGGGGCCAGCTCGGGGAAGGCGGCCAGGCCGCGCAGCGGCGCGACGCTCACGCCAGCGGCCGAAAGCGGCGTGCCCATCAGCAGCGAGAGCGCGTTCTCGTCCTGCGCCCGCTGGCGCTGCTGCTGGGCAAGGCTCACCCGAGCCCCCTCGAGCAGTGACTGCGCAGCGCGCACCTCGAGCAGGGAGGCCGCGCCGAGCCGATGGCGGGTCTCGGTGAGCCGCAGGGTGTCCTCGCGGGACGCGAGGGTCTGGCGGGTGAGGGCCAGCAGCGCTTCATCGGTCTGCAGGTTCAGGTAGCCCTGCGCCACCGCCGCCACCAGGCTGATGCGCACGGCGAGGCGCTGCGCCTCGGTGGCCTGAAACTGCGCCGCCGCGGCCGCGCTCAGGCTGCGCAGCCGACCGAACAGGTCGAGCTCGTAGGCGGTCATCTGCAGCCCGCCCAGGTACAGGGTGTTGGCACCGCCCGCGCCATTGGGCGTGCGCGAACCCGACAGCCCCAGTCCCACCGTGGGCAGCAGATCGGCTTCGCGCAGCTGCATCTGCGCGCGGGCCTGCTCGATGGCGAGGGCGGCGAGCCGCAGATCGCGGTTGTTGCGCAGGGCGATGTCGATCAGCCGGCGCAACGACTCGTCCCGAAAGAAATCCTGCCAGGCGACGGTATCAGCCGCCTGGGCGCCCGCCGCTGCGGCAGGGGCGGCCGGGAAGCTGGCCGGCAGCTCGGGCGCAGGCTTTTGCGGGCTGCGGGCCGGCGGCAGGCCGGCGCAACCGGCGAGCAGTGCGCTCGCGAGCAGCCAGATGGGCAGTCGGGTACGCCTCATGAGCGCTCCTCGCCCGAGCGGCTGTCCTGCGACGGCGTCGAAGGGGGCGACGACGGTGTCGACCCAGGCGGCGGCACGGGTGGCGCGACACGACCCCGTGCCCGCCCACCGCCACCAAAAACGCGGCGCACCACCACGAAGAACACCGGCACGAAGAACACCGCCAGCACGGTGGCCGTGATCATGCCGCCAAGCACGCCGGTGCCGATCGAGCGCTGACTGGCCGAGCCGGCGCCGGTGGCCAGCACCAGCGGCATGACCCCGAGGATGAAGGCGAGCGAGGTCATCAGGATGGGTCGCAAGCGCAGATGGGCCGCTTCGAGCACGGCATCGACCGCGCTCATCCCGCGCGCCTGCAGGTCACGGGCGAACTCGATGATCAGGACCGCGTTCTTGGCCGACAGGCCGATGATGGTGATCAGGCCGACCTTGAAGAACACATCGTTCTCGAGGCCGCGCAACGAGGCGGCGCCGACCACGCCCAGCACCCCGAGCGGCACCACCAGTACCACCGCCAGCGGGATGGTCCAGCTCTCGTAGAGCGCGGCCAGGCAGAGGAACACCGACAGCAGCGAGAACGCGAACAGCAGCATCGCGGTGGAACCCGAGCGCTTCTCCTCGCGGGCCAGGCCGGTCCATTCATAGCCCAGGCCCGGTGGCAGCCCCGCGGCGATGCGTTCCATCTCGGCGATGGCGGCACCGGAACTGACCCCGGGCGCCGGCTCGCCGGCGATCCGCATGGCCGGGTAGCCGTTGTAGCGGATCGCCTGCATGGCGCCGGTGACCCATTGCGCCGAGGCGAACGACGACAGCGGTACCGACTGCCCCTGCGCGTTGACCACCGGGATCCGCAGAAGCTGCTCCGGTTGCATGCGCGCCGGCGCGTCGGCCTGCACCACCACCCGCTGGACGCGGCCCTGATTGGGGAAGTCGTTCACGTAGGCCGAACCCAGTGCGCTGGAGAGCGTGCTGGTGATGGCTGCGAAGCCCACGCCGAGCGCCGCCGCCCGATCACGGTCGATGCGCAGCTCGAGTTGCGCCGCATCCTCGAGACCGTCGGGCCGCATCGCGGCCAGCAGCGGGCTCTTGCCGGCCTCGGCGAGGATCTGGTTGCGCGCCGCGAGCAGCGCCTCTCGGCCCACGCCGCTGCGGTCCTGGAGGCGGAACGCAAAGCCGTTGGCCCGGCCGAGATCACGGATGGGCGGGGGGCTGAGCGGGAAGGTGAAGGCATCGCGGATGCGCGAGAGCGCCGGGAAGGAGCGCTTGACCAGCGCCTGCGCCGAGCGCTCCTCGCCGGGGCGCTGCGCCCAGTCCTTGAGGGTGACGAAGGCCAGCGCGGCATTCTGGCCGGTGCCCGAGAAGTTGAACCCGAGCACGGTGACCATGCTCTCGACATCGGCCTGCTTGAGCATGAAGCCTTCCACCTGCTGCATCACGCCGAGCGTGCGCTGCTGCGTGGCGCCCGGTGGCAGCAGCACATTCACGAGGATGTTGCCCTGGTCTTCATTGGGCACGAAGGCGGTGGGCAGGCGCTGGAACATCACCACCACCGCGCCGATGATCGCCACATAGATGATCAGGTAGCGCCAGACCCGCCGCAGGATGCGGGCGACCAGGCCCTGATAGGCGGAGGCGGTGCGCGCGTAGCCCCGGTTGAACCAGCCGAAGAAGCCGCGGCGCGCATGGTGGTGGCCGGCCTGCACCGGCCGCAGCAGCGTGGCGCACAGCGCCGGTGAAAACGAGAGCGCGAGGAAGGCCGAGAACAGGATGGCCACGACCATCACCGCGGCGAACTGTCGGTAGATGTTGCCGATCGAGCCGCTGAAGAAGGCGAGCGGCACGAACACCGACACCAGCACCACGGTGACGCCGATGATCGCACCGGAGATCTGCCCCAGCGCCTTGCGGGTGGCCTCGCGCGGCGGCAGCCCCTCCTCGCTCATGATCCGCTCGACATTCTCGACCACGACGATCGCGTCGTCGACCACGATGCCGATCACCAGCACCATGCCGAACATGGTGAGAACATTGATCGAGAAACCCATGGCCAGCAGCGCACCGAAGGTGCCCAGCAAGGCCACCGGCACCACCAGCGTGGGGATCAGGGTGTAGCGGATGTTCTGCAGGAACAGGTACATCACCACGAACACCAGCAGCACCGCCTCGACCAGGGTCTGCGCCACCTGCAGGATCGAGATCCGGATGAACTTGGAGCTGTCGTAGGGGATGCTCGCCTTCATCCCCGGAGGGAAGAAGCGTGAGAGCTCGTCGAGTCGCGCCTTGATCAGCGCGGCGGTCTCGAGCGCGTTGGCATTGGGCGCCAGCTGCACGCCGATGCCGGTGGAGGGCTGGCCGTTGAGCCGGGTGCTCAGGCCGTAGCCCTGCGCACCGAGCTCCACCCGGGCAACATCGCGCAACCGTACCGAGGACCCATCGGGATTGGCCCGCAGCAGGATGTTGCCGAACTCGGCCGGGTTGGCGAGCTGGCCCTTGACCACCACCGCCGCGAAGACGCGCTGGTCGGCGGTGGCCGGCTGCTCGCCGACGAAGCCCGAGGACACCTGCACATTCTGGGTGGCGATCGCCGCGGTGACATCGCTCATCGACAGGC
Organism: uncultured bacterium; assembly: GCA_903934795.1. GTDB lineage: Bacteria > Pseudomonadota > Gammaproteobacteria > Burkholderiales > Burkholderiaceae_E > Quisquiliibacterium. The sequence goes on from CAIZPE010000124.1 coordinate 15,434, forward strand.
GATAGGCGAGCAGCCTTGCCGGGTCGACCCAGACCCGCATGGCACGCTCGGTACCGAAGAGCTGCGCCTGGCCCACGCCCGGCACCCGCTGGATCTCGGGCAGCACGCTGCGCGCGGCGTAGTCACCCAGGGCCACCGGCGTCCAGGCCGGGTCACTGGAGGACAGGATGGTGAACAGCAGGAAGTTCGGGTTGGCCTTGTCGATGCGCACGCCGAGCTGCGTCACCGCCTGGGGCAGGCGCGGGGCGGCGCGACTGAGCCGGTTCTGCACATCGACCGCGGCGAGCGAGGGATCGGTGCCCGGCTCGAAGCTGAGCGTGATCGAGCCGGTGCCGTCGGCCTGGGCCACCGATTCCATGTAGATGAGGCCGGGCGAGCCGTTCATCTCACGCTCGATCAGCGAGATGGCGCTGTCCTCGAGCACCTTCGCGGTGGCGCCAGGATAGGTGAGCGAGAGCTGTACTGCCGGCGGGGCGACAGGCGGGTACTGGGCGATCGGCAACTGGGTGACCGCCACCCCGCCGGCCACCATGATGAACAGCGCGATCACCCAGGCGAATACCGGGCGATCGATGAAGAACTGCGCCACGGGAGGCCTCCGGTCAGCGAGCGGCAGGCGCCGCGGGGCCAGCGGCCGGGGCCGAGGCAGGGGCCTGGGCGGGGGCCGGGGCCGGGGCCGCGGTTGCGGAGCCGGCGGCCGGTGCCGGTTGCCAGGGCACCGGCTTGACCGGGCCCTTGCCGCCGCGCAGCTTCTGGAAGCCGTCGACCATCACCTTCTCCCCCGGCTTGAGGCCGTCGAGGATCACCCACTGGCCCTCGCGGGCCGAGCCGATCTTGACCGGCCGCATGGTCACGATGCCATCGTCGCCGACCACACGCACGCTGTCGCCCTGACCGCCACGGCTGACCGCCTGCTGCGGCAGCAGGACCGCCGCCGGCGCCTGGGCCTGCTCGACCTTGACGCGCACATAGAGGCCGGGCAACAGCTGCCCGCGCGGATTGGGCACCTCGGCGCGCAGGGTGATCTGGCCGCTGGTGGGGTCGACGCTCAGGTCGGAGAACAGCAGGCGCCCCGGCAGCGGATAGACGCTGCCATCCTCGAGCACGAGCCGCACCAGCGCGGCATCCTTGCCGGCGGCGCTGCGCAGCGCGCCCGACTGGATGGCCGCCCGCAGCCGCAGGACATCACCGGCCGGCTGGGTGAAGTTCACATAGATCGGATCGATCTGCTGCACCAGCGCCAGAGGCGTGGCCTCGCCCTGCCCGACCAGGGCGCCCTCGGTGACCAGAGCCCGACCGATGCGACCGCGCAGCGGCGAGGTGACCGATGCATAGCCAAGGTTGATCTGGGCAGTCTGCACCGCGGCCCTGGCCACGGCGATGTCGGCCTGGGCCTGCTGGCCGACGGCCACGGCACTGACCAGTTCCTGTTCGCTGATCGCCCTGGCCTCGAACAGCGGCTTCGCACGCTCGGCCTGCGCCTGCGCCTGCACTGCGTTGGCCTCGGCGCGGGCCAGCGCTGCCTGGGCGCTGGCCAGCGTGGCGCGCAGCGCCGCGTCATCGAGCTTGAAGAGCGGCTGATCGGCGCGGACATCGCTGCCCTCGGTGAAGAGGCGCTGCTGCACGATGCCGGCCACCCGGGCGCGGACCTGCGCCACGCGGAAGGCCTCGGTGCGCCCGGGCAGTTCGGTGACCAGATTCACCGGCACCTGCGCCACGGTGACCACGCCCACTTCCGGCGGCGGTGGCGCCGACGGGGCACCGGCGGCGGCAGGGGCGGAAGCACCCGCCGCAGGGGCGCCCGCCGCAGGTGCCGCAGCCGCCGGGGCACTCGCCGCCGGCGGGGCAGCCGGCGACGAACCGCCCTGACCGCAGGCGGCCAGCAGCAGCGCAACCGTCAGCGCAGCGGCGAGGGGCAGCCCGCGCCCGGCGCGGACCGATGACGGCTGGGGGGCCCGGCGTGTCGGCAGGTTGGAGGAGCTCATGGCATTCCCGGTTGGGGCGCGGTCAGGGCGGGCTTGCGTCATGTCGTCTCGGGCAGCTGAAGGGGTCCCTTCCCAGCCCAGCGGTCGAGATAGAGGTAGATGACGGGCGTGATGTAGAGCGTGATCACCTGCGAGAACAGCAGGCCACCGACCACTGCCACGCCCAGAGGCATGCGCAGCTCGGCGCCCGCGCCCAGGCCCAGGGCAATGGGCAGTGCCCCCATCAGCGCGGCGAAGGTGGTCATGAGGATGGGCCGGAAGCGCAGCACGCAGGCCTGGCGGATTGCCTGCTCCGGCGACATCGACTGGGTACGCTGCGCATCGAGGGCGAAGTCGATCATCATGATCGCGTTCTTCTTGACGATGCCGATCAGCATCAGGATGCCGATGGTGGCGATCAGGGTGAGCTCGATCTTGAAGAACCACAGGAACACCAGCGCTCCGACCGCGGCCGAGGGCAGACCGGCCAGGATCGTGAGCGGGTGGATGTAGCTCTCGTAGAGCACGCCGAGCAGCACATAGATGACCGCCAGCGCCACGAGGATCAGCACCAGCTGACTGGACTGCGAGCCCTGGAAGACTGCGGCATCGCCGCCGTAGCTGGCGATGATCGACGGCGGAAACCTAAGATCGCGCCCGAAGGCCGCGATCTTCGCGGTGGCATCGCCCAGCGCGGCATCGGGCGCCAGGTTGAACGAGATGGTGACCGCCTGCAGCTGGCCCTGATGGTTGACCGCGGTGGGCCCTACGCCGCGGGAGACCTTCACCAGCGTGGACAACGGGACCACCTGCTGGGTGACCCGGGAACGCACGAAGATCTTGCCGATCGCGTCCTCGAACTTGCGGTACTCGCCGGGCGCCTCGAGGATCACCAGGTAGCTGTTGACCGGCGTGAAGATCGTGGAAACCTGGCGGTCGCCGAAGGCACTGTAGAGCGCAGTGCGGATGTCCTGCACATAGACGCCGAGAGCACCGGCCTTGTCGCGGTCGAACTCCACCTGGGCCTGCAGGCCGCGCATCTGGGTGTCGCTGGTGACATCGCGGAAGACAGGGTCGGCGCGCATGCGCTGCATCAGCTTGCCGGACCACTCGCCGAGCGCATCGGCGCTCACACTCTGCATGACGTACTGGTAGCGGCTCTTGGAGACCTTGCCGCCGAGCTGCAGGTTCTGCACCGGGCGCATGTACACCGCAAAGCCCGGGTAGCGGACCTTCTGGCGCAGGCCCTCGATGACCCGCTGAACCTTCTCGCGCTCGCCCCGCGCCTTGAGCACGATGAACATGCGGCCGGTGTTCATCTGCTGCGGGTTGGTGGGCGGCGAGCCCACGAAAGAGGACACATAGGCCACATTGGGGTCCTTGCGCACGATCTCGGCGGCGCGGGCCTGCAGCCGCGACATCTCCTCGAAGGAGATGTCCTCGCTCGCCTCGGTGATCGCCTGGATCTGGCCGATGTCCTCCTCGGGGAAGAAGCCCTTGGGGCTGATCTGCACCAGCCACACCGTGAGACCGAAGGTGAGAAAGGCCACCGCGAGCACCCAGCGCCGATGTCGCAGGGCGACATCGAGGCTGCTGGCATAGGCGTCGAGCACCGCCTTGAACCCGCGTTCGAACATGCGACCAAAGAAGTTCTCGCGGTGATGCGCAGGATCGATCGGCCTGAGGAACCGGCTGGCGAGCATCGGGACCAGCGTGAGCGAGACCACTGCCGACACCAGCACCGAGAGGCCGACCACCACCGCGAATTCATGGAAGAGCAGACCGATCACACCGGGCATGAAAAAGATCGGGATGAACACCGCCACCAGCGAGATCGAGATCGAGAAGATGGTGAAGGCCATCTCGCGCGATCCGACCAGCGCGGCCTGCAGCGGCGCCATGCCCTCCTCGACATGACGCATGATGTTCTCGAGCATGACGATCGCGTCATCGACCACCAGGCCGACCGCGAGCGTGATCCCCAGCAGCGAGATGTTGTCCAGGCTGTAGCCCATGGGGTACAGCAGGGCGATGGCGCCGATCAGCGACACCGGCAGGCTCACCGTGGGAATCAGCGTGGCCACCAGACGGCGGATGAAAACCAGGATGACCAGGACCACCAGCACGATCGTCAGCCCGAGCGAGATCTTCACATCATGGATCGCCTCGCGGATGGAGAGCGAACGGTCATTCAGGGTGAGGATCTGGATGGAGGCCGGCAGCTGCGCGCGGAATTTCGGGATCAGCTCCTTGATCTCGTCGATCACGGCCACGGTGTTGGCGTTGGGCTGGCGCTGGATGGACAGGATGATCGAGCGCTCGCCGTTGTAGCTGGCGGCGGTGCGCACCGACTCGAAGCTCTCCTCCACCTGGGCCACATCGCGCACCTTGATGGCCACGCCGTTGCGGCTGGTGACCACCAGATTGGCGAATTCGGCCGCGCGGTGGAGCTGCCGGTTGGCGGTGATGGTGAGCAGCTGCTTGGGGCCGTCGAGGATGCCGACCGGGGTGTTGGAGTTGCCCGAGTTGATGGCGGTGACCACGTCTTCGAGCGTGAGCCCGTGGGCCGCGAGCGCATCGGGGTTGGCCTTCACCCGCACCGCGTAGCGTTTCTGCCCGTTGACATTCACCAGCGCCACGCCGCTGACCGTGGAAATGGTGGGCGCGATCAGATTCTCGGCATAGTCGTTCAGCTCGGACAGGCTGAGCGAGGGCGAATTGAGCGCCACGAAGAGCACCGGCGCATCGGCCGGGTTGACCTTGCGATAGGAGGGAGGATTGGTCATCTCCACCGGCAGCAGGCGCTGAGCCCGCAGCAGCGCGGCCTGCACATCGACCGCCACGAGGTCGATGTTCTTGCTCGCGTTGAACTCGAGGGTGATGCTGGTGGCACCCAGGATGCTGGTGGAGCTGATGACGCTGATGCCGTCGATCGTGGAGAACTGCTTCTCGAGCGGGAGCGCGACCGAGGCCGCCATGGTCTCGGGACTGGCACCCGGGAACTGGGCCGTGACGCTGATCACCGGCGTGTTGTAGCTGGGCAGCGCGGCCACCGGCAGCTTGAGATAGGCAAGCCAGCCGGCGAGCACGCAGGCCAGGCTGAGCAGCACGGTCATGACCGGCCGCTGGATGCACAGCTGGGGCAGGTTCATGACTTGCCGTCCGGGCCCTTGCCCTCGGCGGCCTTGCCCTCGGCGCCCTTCCCTTCCGGCCCTTTACCCTCCGGGCCCTTGGCCGCCCCCTTGCCGCCACCCTTGCCCTCGCCGGGCACCACGACGCGTACCTTGCCGGCCGGCCGCACGTTCTGCCGACCATCGAGCACGATGCGGTCATCGGGTTGGGGCCCTTCGACGACCAGCTGGTCCTTGAAGGCGTAGACATCCTTGATCGGCACCTGGCGGACGGTCATGTCGGGGTTGACCGCGTACACGAAGCGCCCGCTGGTGGATGTGACCACGGCGTTGGCGGGGACCACCACCGCATCCTTGAGCAGGCCGAGCTCGACCCGGGCCTGCACGAACTGGCCAGGCCACAGGTTGCCCTCGGCGTTGGCGAAGGTGGCCTTGGCCTTGATGGTGCCGTTGGCGGCATCGACCGCGCTGTCCATGAAATAGAGCTGGCCCTGGGCGACCGTCTGGGTGGCCGGGATGGTGACCTTGACCGGGCTGCGGCCTGCAGCGCGCAGGCGCGACTGCAGCAGCGCGAGATGGCTCTCGGGAACCGGGAACTGGACCGCGATCGGATCGACCTGGGTGACGGTGACCAGCGACGCGCCGGCGGGCTGCACCAGCGTGCCGGGAAAGACATTGACCACGCCGGTGCGGCCCGCGATCGGCGCCCGGATGATGTTGTAGTCGAGCGCCACTTCGGCAGCCTGCAGCGCCGCCTCGTCGGCCTTCACCTGTGCCCACTGCGCGTCGCGCTGTGCCTGGGTGGTGTCGGCAGCCCCCTGCGAGATGAAGCTGCGCGCGACCAGTTCGCGCGCCCGCGCGAGCTGGCGATCCTGATCGGCGGCCAGCGCGCGGTTGCGCGCGAGCGAGGCACGCAGCCGCTCGACATTGGCGCGATCGTTGCGATCATCGAGCAGGAACATCGGCTGGCCCTGCCGGACGAACTGCCCTTCCTTGATGAGCACCTCGCGGACCAGGTTGGAGATCTGGCTGCGGACATCGACCACCCGCAAGGGCACGACGCTGCCATTGAGCTCGACGACCAGGGGCACATCCTGAGCGCGAGGCTGGATGACGGTGACCGCGGGATCGGGGGGCGCGGCGGGTGCCTTGGCCGCGGGGGCCTCGGCGCTGTTGATCCGCCAGTGGACGGCCCAGCCGATACCGCCCAGCAGTGCCAGGGCCAGGCCCCACTTGATCAGTCTGGAGAGCGTCATCAGTCGGGGCTGGCTTGGCGGGGGAAGGGAGGGGCTGGCAGCCGACGGGTCGGCAACCGCTCATTATCACGGGCGATGCCGCGTGCAGTCGAGTCCCTCGGGATTCCGCAGTCCGCCGCCGCCAGTCTGCGGGATCGCGCGCGCCGCCCGCAGCCGCCTCACCGGACGCACCGTGCCCTCATGCTAGCCTTCACGGCACCCGCGGCGGCGACCGCCTCTCGCCATCTGGAGAACCGAGTGCCCGACACCCCCCCCTCGCTGCTGCGGCGCTGGCGCTGGCCCGCCGCGCTGGTGCTGGTCGGTCTGCTCGCCGCTGGCACCTGGGAGTGGAACCGGCGCCAGGACATCGCCGCCGCGCCCGGCTGGCGCACCGCCGCGCTGACCCGCGGGCCGATCACCGCCAGCGTGTCGGCCACCGGCACGCTCAACGCGGAGGTCACGGTTCCGGTCGGCTCGCAGGTGTCCGGCCAGGTCAAGGAGCTGTTCGCCGACTTCAATGCCGAGGTGCGCAAGGGGCAGCTGATCGCCCGCATCGACCCGGAGACCTTCGAGTACCGGGTGCGGCAGGCCCAGGCCGATGTCGATGCTGCACGCGCTCAGGTGCTCAACGCCCAGGCCGGGGTCAGTGCCGCCAGCGCCATGGTCTCGCGGGTGTCGGTCAATCTCGCCGAAGCCCGCCGCGACCTCGACCGGAAGCAGCAGCTGGTCGAGCGAAACTTCATCTCCGGCGCCGAGCTGGACAAGGCCCGTGCGGTGATGGACGCCGCCGTCGAGGAGCTGCGCAGCGCGCGCGCCCAGGTCGAGGTCGCCCAGGCGCAGACAGGCAGTGCCCGCGCGGTGGTCGCGCAGCGCGAGGCCCAGCTGCAGCAGGCCCGGGTCGACCTGGAACGCACCGCGATCCGCGCGCCGGTCGATGGGGTGGTGATCAAGCGCTCGATCGACGCCGGCCAGACGGTGGCGGCCAGCCTGCAGTCGCCCGAAC
>CAIZPE010000125.1 GCA_903934795.1 uncultured bacterium
CGCAGCATGTCGGCCGCCTGGTTCATCTCGGCCTCGTCAAGGCCGCCAAGGCTTTCGTCGGCGAGCAGCACCTTGGGCTGAGTGGCTAGCGCGCGCGCCATCTCCAGCTTCTTCAGGCCGGCCGCACCCAGTCCGTCGACACGGGCCGAGGCCTCGGTGGGCAGGCCGATGAGGCGCAGCGCATCGACCGCGCGCTTCTCGGCCTCGGCGCGGCTGATCCGGTCGGAGGCGCCGTAGAAGGCCGCCAGCGCGGCATTCTCGAGGATGGAGAGCTTGCGGAACGGCCGCGGAATCTGGAAGGTGCGGGCCACGCCGCGCCGACAGATCTCGTTGGGGGGCAGACCCCCGATTTCGGCGCCGTCGAAACTGACGGAACCGGCCGACGGTGCGTACAGGCCGGCGATCACGTTGAAGGTGGTGCTCTTGCCCGAGCCGTTGGGCCCGATCAGCCCGAGGATCTCTCCCCGGGCGAGCTCGAACGTCACCTCATTGACCGCCGTGAACCCGCCGAACCGCTTCGTGAGGCGGCTGACAGAGAGCATGAGGGGCTGCCGCGATCAGGGCGCGAAGGCGTGGCCGCGCGGCAGGGGCAGCACCGGCTCCTTGGTCTTGACCGCGGTCGGCCAGACGATGAAGGTGTCCTGGGCGTTGTACTGCATGACCACCGGCGAGGCGCGCTCGTTCTGGCCGGCCATGGAATGGCCCGGCGGGTAGAACTTCACGCCATAGCCCTGGATGGTGCCGCCTGCCGGGATGTCGGTGTCGACGGCCGCCTTGCGCAGCGCCTCGGAGTCGATTCCGCCATACTTCTTGATCGCCCGCGGCAGCACATCGGTGAAGAAGATCCAGCTCTGGTTGAAGCCCATGGAGAGGTGCGGCGAGACTTCATCGCCCTTCACCTCGGCCCGGTAGCGGCGGACCATTTCCTTGGTGACATCACCGAGGCCGGGAGCCAGGGTCTTGGGATCGAGCATCTGCGCGCCCACCGGGTCAACGTTGTAGATCAGGTTGGCGTCCTCCTTGAAGGTGGCGTAGAGCTTGTCGAACTGGCCGTAGCCGGCACCGTGTCCGATCAGCGCCTGCCACTTGAGACCCTGCTCCTTGGCCTGCCGCAGGAAGAGCGTGATGTCGGGGTTGTAGCCGGTGTGCAGCACCACATCGACGCGGGCACGCTTGAGCTTGGTGATCATCGGCGACAGATCGGGCGCGGTGGCGGCGTAGCCTTCCTTCAGCGCGATCTGGATGCCGTGCCCCTTGCAGGCACTCTCGTTGCCGGAGGCCACACCGGTACCGTAGGGCCCGTCCTCATGGATGATGGCGACCTTGAGATCCTTGGGATCCTTGCCGAGCTTGGCCTTGGCGTTCTCGGCCAGGAAGTGGCAGGAGGAGTGGCCGAGCTGGTCGCCATGGATCTGCGCCCGGAACGAGTACTTCAGATTCTTGTCGCGGAAGACGTTCGAGGCCACGCAGATGTTGGCCCAGAAGAACTTGCGGGCCGCGTCGAACTTCTGCACCAGCGGCACGCAGTGGGCGGAGGAGAACACGCCCATCAGCATGTCGACCTTCTCCTGCTCGACCAGGCGGGTGGCCTCGTTGATCGCCACCTCGGCCTTGGACTGCGCATCGACATAGATGGGCCGGATCCGGTAACCCTCGACGCCGCCGCGCTCGTTGATCATGTCGATGGCGTACTTGGTGCCGAGATAGCCGGCCATGGAGCCGCCGGCCGCGAACGGGCCGGTGAGGTCGAAGATGACCCCGATCTTGATTTCCTTGCCCTGGGCAAGGACGCCGGTGGCGGCGAGGGCGAGGGCAAGCCCTGCCAGGATACGACGGATCATGCGTGTCTCCTTGGTGCGTTCTCTGAAATGATGCTGCCCCGCCTGTACCGGCGTTCGGCGGAAAGGCCCTGCCCTGCGAAGGGCCGGACCGGTGAAATCGGCTATCTCATGAAATGGCGGACATGGTCGGCGCCCAGGCCGACCGCCTCGAAGTGGGCGCGGTACTTCTCGATCCGGGTGAAGACATCGTCGTAGCCGGTCACATTGCCGTCGGGGTCGACATAGGCCAGCATTCCGTGCACGGTGAACAGCGTGATCATCTCGGCGCAGTCATCGGGCACGGTGAGGGTATGGGTCTCGCCGGGCGGCTCGAAGATGTAGCTGCCTTCCTCGGCGAACCAGTCGTGCTCCAGGTAATGCCAGCGGCCGCGGATCACGAATGCATGCACCTGGCCGGTGTGCCGGTGACGCTGCAGGACGCCTGAGCGACGGACCCGCAGCACATGGGTGTACCAGCCTCCGGTCACATTCAGGTGCAGCGGCCGCGACCAGGTATCGGGCGCAACCGGCACCCACAGCCGCTCGTCGCCGCTGCAGGCATCGGCGATGACCAGATCCGGGGTCATCCCCCAGGGCTGCGGCTTGCGATAGGCAACGCGATCGGGGCGGGGCGCGGCGGCCTCTAGCCCCGGCGTGGACATCATGTTCAAGAGGGACCTCGGCGTGGTGCGTGCTGCCTGGCGCGGTCGGCGACCGTCCCGCACCCTATGGGCGAGCGCGGCGGATGTCAAGGCAAACCGCGCAGCCATCGAGCCGCGCGCGCGGCGATCGCGGCAAGGGCAGACGGCCAGGCCATGCCGCGGCGCGGACAGGGCTTCGGCTACCATGCGCGCCCATGACGGCTGACGCGCTGATCGAAGCGGCAAGAGACCTCGGTACCGCGGTGTCCCGGCTGCACTTCAGCCCGCCGGTAACCCATGTGCTCAACCCGCTCGACTATGCGTGGGCTCCACACGAGGCCTACCTGCGCCGCTACGGCGAGGGCACCCGGCGCGCCGTGTTCCTCGGCATGAATCCCGGCCCCTTCGGCATGATGCAGACCGGTGTGCCCTTCGGCGAGGTGGCTGCGGTGCGCGACTGGATGGGCATCGTTGCGCGGGTGAGCCAGCCCTCGGGCGGCCATCCCAGGCGCCCTGTCGAGGGCTTCGACTGCCGCCGCTCCGAGGTGAGCGGCCGGCGGCTGTGGGGCTGGGCGGCGGCGCGCTTTGGCAGCGCAGATGCCTTCTTCGCCCACAGCTTCGTGATCAACTGGTGCCCGCTGGTTTTCCTCGAGGACTCGGGCCGCAACTTCACCCCCGACCGCCTGCCCGCGGCCGAGGCGGCGGCGCTGCGCGAGGCCTGCGACGACCATCTCGCGCGTGCACTGCAGGCGCTGCGCCCGCAGTGGGCGATCGGCATCGGCGGCTTTGCCGCCAGACGCCTGCAGGCCGTGCTGGCCCGCCCCGCCTTCAGCGCGGGCGGCGATCGCACGGCGATCCGCGTGGGCCAGATCCTGCATCCCAGCCCGGCATCGCCGGCGGCCAATCGCGGGTGGGAGCCGGCGGTCGATGCTGCCCTGGCCAGCCTCGGAGTCTACGAGTGATCCTGTTCGCCTCGACCATCACGCTGTCGGCCTTTCTGCTGTTCCTGGTACAGCCGATCATCGCCAAGC
>CAIZPE010000126.1 GCA_903934795.1 uncultured bacterium
CGCCGCCCTGGCCGACGACCCGCAGGCCCGCTGGAACCACCCCGCCTGGTGGGTGGATCAGCTGCGTCGAGACCACCCCCGCCACTGGGAGGCGGTGCTCGCCGTGGCCGATGAGCGCCCGCCCATGACCTTGCGGGTGAACCGGCGCCGCGGCAGCGTTGCCGACTACCTGGCGCGCCTGACCGAGGCCGGTCTCGCTGCCACGCCGATCGGCCCCGACGCGGTCCTTCTGGCGCAGCCCTGCGAGGTCACCGCGCTGCCGGGCTTCGCGCAGGGCGATGTCTCGGTGCAGGACCTGGCGGCGCAGATCGCGGCCGTGGCCCTCGACCCCCAGCCCGGGGATCGGGTGCTCGATGCCTGCGCCGCCCCGGGTGGCAAGAGCGCCCATCTGCTGGAGCGGGCCGACTGCCAGCTGCTGGCCATCGACACCGATGCCGCCCGCCTGGAACGGGTGCACGAGAACCTGCGGCGGCTGTCGCTGCATGCCCAGGTGCGTCAGGGCGATGCCAGCCGGCCGGCCGACTGGTGGGATGGCCGGCCCTTCCAGCGCATCCTGCTCGACGCACCCTGCTCGGCCTCGGGCATCGTGCGCCGCCATCCCGACATCCGCTGGCTGCGGCGCCGTCGCGATATCGCGACACTGGCCGAGCGCCAGTCGCAAATGCTGGCTGCCCTGTGGGGGCTGCTCGAGCCGGGTGGTACATTGCTCTTCGCCACCTGCTCGGTGTTCCGGGCCGAAGGCGAGAGGGTGGTCGAGCGCTTCTGCGCCGGCCGGCCGGATGCCCAGCAACAGCCCCTGTTCTGGTGCTGGCCGGGCCAGACGGCGCCGCACCGCCTCTCGCAGCTGTTGCCGCATGTCGCGCCCGACCGGAACCACGACGGATTCTTCTACGCCTCCATCCGCAAACGCCAGTGACAGTCCGCCTCGCCCGGGCGCTGGCCCTGATCGTCTGGATCGGGGCGGCGCTGGCGCTCCTGCCGCCGGCCGCACGAGCCGAGGGCATCGAGGTCCGCACCGCCCGGCTCGAGCCCTCCGCCGAGGGCTGGCAGCTGGCCGCCGATTTCGGCCTGACGCTGCCCGCGCGGCTCGAGGAGGCGGTCAACCGCGGGGTGATGCTCCACTTCGTGGTCGAGTTCGAGCTCATCCGGCCGCGCTGGTACTGGTTCGATGAATCGGTGGCGTCGGCCACCCTCACCTACCGGCTGTCCTATCACGCCCTCACCCGCCAGTACCGGCTGGCGCTCTCCGGCATCGCGCAGAGCTTTCCCGAGCTGTCCGAGGTGCTCGGGGTGATGTCGCGGGTGCGTGGCTGGCGGGTGCTCGAGCCGGACCAGGCTCGCCCCGGCACGCCGTACGAGGCGCAGGTACGCATGCGGCTGGACACCGCGCAGCTGCCCAAGCCCTTCCAGGTGAATGCCCTGACCAACCGCGAGTGGACGCTCAGCTCCGAATGGAAGCGCTTCCGGTTCAATCCCGAGACGACGAAAAGCGCGCCATAAGCCGGGCGCTGCGGCTCGCGCTGATCGCCGCCCTGGTGATCGCGGTGGTGCTGCTCGCCCTGCTGATCTCGGCCAGCGGCAACACCCGCCTGTTCGAGGACCGCTACCCCATGCTGCTGGGGCTGGCCACCCTGGTGTCGGTGATGCTCACGGTGCTGGTGCTCGAGCTGCTGCGCCGGCTGCTCGCGCGCTACCGGCGCGGCCTGTTCGGCACCCGCCTGATCGCCCGCATGGCCGGGTCCTTCGCCCTCATGACCGTGCTGCCGGTGGCGCTGGTGTTCTTCGTGGCGGTGCAGTTCGTGGGGCGTTCGATCGAGTCCTGGTTCGACTTTCCGGTCGAGCGCGCCCTCGATTCCGGACTGAGCCTGGCGCGCACTTCGCTCGATGCCATGCTGGGCGACCTGTCCCAGAAGGCGCGCGTGATGGCCGGCGAACTCGCCGAGACGCCCTCCGCCGTCTGGCCGGCCACGCTCGGGCGGCTGCGTGAGCAGGCCGGCGCCCAGGAGGCGGTGGTGCTCACCGGCAGCGGTCGCATCATCACCGCCAGCGGCGGCCAGTTCGCGCGGCTGGTGCCTGACCTGCCCTCGGCCGACGCGCTGCGCCAGGTGCGCCTCACCCGCCAGTTCGCCCGCGTGGAGCCCGCCGATGCCGACGGTGCCGGGCGCGGCTTGAAGCTGCGGGTGATCGTGCCCCTGCTCACCGATGCCCAGCGTCTGGACGAGAGCCGCTACCTGCAGCTGCTGCAGCCCGTGCCGGCGGCGCTCGCCGAGAACGCCGAGGCGGTTCAGCAGGGTTTTCGCGATTTCCAGGAGCTGTCGCTGTCGCGCGGCGGCCTCAAGCGCATCTTTCACATCACGCTCACGCTCACCTTCCTGCTCACCATGCTGGCGGCCGTCTCGGGCGCCTTTCTGCTCGCCGGCTGGCTCACGGGCCCGCTCTCGGAGCTGGCCGCCGCCACCCGCTCGGTGGCCGGCGGTGACTTCCGGCCCATCAAGGACTATGCCGGGCGAGACGAACTCGGCGTGCTCACCCGCTCGTTCAATGGCATGACCCGGCAGCTGCAGGAGGCGCGCTCGCTGGCCGAGTCACATCAGCACGAGCTCGAGCGGGTCAATGCCCGCCTCGAGAGCGTGCTGGCCAACCTCGACGCCGGCGTGCTGGTGCTCGATGTCGAGCTGCGCCTGAGTCTGGCCAACCGCGGCGCCGAGCGCATCCTGGGCGGCGAACTGAACGGGCTGCTCGGCCAGCCCCTGGCGGCGTTGCCGGGACTGGGCCCGCTCGAGGCGCAGATCCGTGCCGCCTTCAACGAGCAGACCGCCAGCGGGCCGGTCGCCTGGCAGCGCCAGTTCGTGCTCGGCGCCGGGCCGGGCCGGGCCGGTGCGGGCGGCGCCGATGCCGGCCCGGCACCCGATCCCACCCGGCCCGGCGACCAGACCCTGCTGGTGCGCGGCTCGGTGCTGCCCGGCCAGCCGGTGGGTTATGTGATCGTGTTCGACGACATCTCGGGCCTGATCGGCGCGCAGCGCGCCCTGGCCTGGAGCGAGGTCGCGCGCCGCCTCGCCCACGAGATCAAGAACCCGCTCACCCCCATCCAGCTGGCCGCCGAGCGCATGGCCCACAAGCTGCACGACCGCCTGCCGCCCGCCGATGCCGAGCTCCTCGCCAAGAACACCCAGACCATCGTCAACCAGGTGGCGGCGCTCAAGACCCTGGTCGACGAGTTCCGCGACTACGCGCGCCTGCCCGCGGCGCAGCTGCATCCCTTGCAGGTCAATGAACTGCTCGAGGATGTGCTGCGGCTCTACAGCGCCGGCGACCCGCAGGTTGCGATCCAGGTCGCGCTCGACCCGGCTGCGCCGCGCGTCCTCGGTGACGCCACGCAGCTGCGCCAGGTCTTTCACAACCTGCTCAAGAACGCCCAGGAAGCGCACACCTCGGCGGGCGCGGCCGCGGCCGGTCCGATCGAGGTGAGCAGCGAGCGGGTGGCGCTGGCCGATGGTCGCGCCGCCCTGCAGGTCAGGGTCCGCGATCACGGCGGCGGCTTCTCGCCGGGCATGCTCGCGCGGGCCTTCGAGCCCTATGTCACCAGCAAGCCGCGCGGCACCGGCCTGGGTCTGCCGATCGTGCGCAAGATCATCGACGAGCACGGCGCGCGAATCGATATCGGCAACTGGCACGACGACAGTGGCCGCGCGCTCGGCGCGCAGGTGGCGATCCTATTTACCAAACTCCCGAAAACCATGGAGAATCCGGCCATGCTTGAAGTGGGCAATCGCGACAGGGACCATGGCTGAGATTCTGGTGGTGGATGACGAGATCGGCATCCGCGAGCTCCTGTCCGAAATCCTCGGTGACGAGGGCCACACCGTGCTGCTTGCCGACAGCGCCACGCAGGCGCGCCGCATCCGCGACGGCGGTCCGCTCGATCTGGTGCTGCTCGACATCTGGATGCCCGATACCGATGGCGTCACGCTGCTCAAGGAGTGGGCAGCGGCCGGCAAGCTGACCATGCCGGTGATCATGATGTCCGGCCACGCCACCATCGACACCGCGGTCGAGGCCACCCGGATCGGCGCGCTCGACTTCCTCGAGAAACCCATCGCCCTGCAGAAGCTGCTCAAGGCGGTCGAGCAG
>CAIZPE010000127.1 GCA_903934795.1 uncultured bacterium
GGTCGCCGATCAGGCTGCCCATGTTCCACAGCGCAAAGCGTGGCGGGACCGACCGTACCGAAAGCAGACGCATCTCCTGCGGCTCGGCCACCGGGTTGGCCAGCGTGATGCCGCCAGGGCGGATCACCAGCATCGTTGCCGGGTCGAGCACCTGGTCGCGCAGCTCGCGCCCGGCGTCGTAGGTGAGCGGCAGGCCGTCGCCCGCCTGCCGGTGGGGATCGAGCAGGGCGGAGACCCAGTTGATGAGGTCTCCCGCCGTCCATGGGCGCGACGGGAAGCCGGCGGCGTGCAGCGTGGCGCGCATGCCGTCGCGCAGCAGCAGGAGTTCGTCGATGCGGCCGAGGTTCTCCGGGCTGCCGGGCAGGCAGACGCTGGCCACGAGCCTGAAGCGCCGGAGCAGGTAGCTCTGGTTGGGCAGCAGGGACTGGCGGGCGCCGCGCAGGTAGTGCCCGACCCGGCGGCGGGCGAGCGTGCGGTGGATATTGGTGTGCCGGCCCAGCCGACCGCGCTCGTTCAGTTCGGGGATGAACTCGTCGGGCACCCGCAGGTCGGCGTAGGCGCCGAGCGTGCCGCGGATGTCGGGACTGGCCAGCAGATGGAACTGGATGCCGGTGCCGGCGGGTGCGGCCTCATAAAGGGACGTGAGGATGCGCGACATCTCCTCGTCCGCCCCGGACTGCGGGCGCAGCTCCAGGCAGAAGCCCAGGGCGTCGCGGTTGACGAAGACCTGCCGGTCCTCGAGCCAGGCGCGGTAGGGCAGCCAGTGGGAGAAGGAGTCGGCGTCGTTGCGCGGCAGCGGCCCGGCACTGGGCGGGCGCAGCAACTCGCCGATGCGCGTGGCGCGCAGTGCACCGTCCAGGTCGTCGATCAGGGTGCGCAGCATGGTTCAGGGCTCGGGTTGGTCGAGGGATGGGTTGGCGCGGGGGCTGATGCCGGACGCCTGACTGCCAGCTGGTGCGCTCGTCGGCGCAGTGCTGGGAGCGGAGGGCGGGGTGACGCCCATGCGCGGTCCACGCGGTGCGGGGCGGACCCGCTCGATCAGCCAGCGGCCGTGATCGATCAGCACGTGGACGGTGGAGGCTTCGTGCAGGTCGCCGTCGCTGTCTTCCCAGGGAGCGATCCACAGGCGCAGGACGCGGGGGGCGGTGCGCAGGGCGGCGGTGGATTGGGCGGGCACCGCACCGGAAGGTGCGGTCGGGGCAACTGTGGTCGCGCCGCTTGCCGGCGCGGGCGCAGGCCGGGTCTCAGCGGGGGATGCCTTGGGGGCAGGTGCGCCAGCGCCGCTGCGAACCACCGGGCCGTGGGACGTCGCGTCGGCGACGGGCGTCCCCAGCGCTCCGGATCCAACCGCGCGCGGCGCATCCGATCCGAGCAATTGCCGGGCGCCTTGTCCGGCGTTGGCGTAGACGCCGGACACCGAGGTGCACTGCGCGCCAGCCGGAGCCTTGCAGGCATAGGTCGGGGTGCCGCCGACGCCCGACAGGTTCGAGGCACAACCGCTCAGACCCAGCACGGCGGTGCCCGCGAACAGTGCTGCAAGACGCAGCGGTCGGATCGTTGGCTGGCTGCTGGCCGCCGGGTACGCGCCCTTCATCGGGCGCCACTCCCCGCCGCTGCCGTGGGGGCAACGGCTCCGGGGCGCGACAGCCAGGCCTCGATCTGCTCCCGGCTGGCGGCACCCGCGAGCACGCGGCCGTCGCCCGCGATCAGGGTCGGTGTGCCGTTGATCCCGAGCTGCTCGCCCAGCGCCACGTTGCGATCCACCGGGTGCGGGCAGTCCGCCTGGGGCGGCAGCGCATCGCGCAGCATCAGCGCCTGCCAGGTGGCGAGGCGGTCCGTCGCGCACCACACCGACACCGCCTTCCCGCGCGCGGCCGGGTGCAGCGAGGCCAGCGGCATCAGGAAGGTGTGGATCGTGACGTCATCCAGGCCGCGCAGTTCGGCTTCCAGCCGGCGGCAGTAGGGGCAGTCCGGGTCGCTGAAGATCGCCAGCGTGCGCGTGCCCTTGCCCCGGACTTCGGTCAGCGCATCGGCCAGCGGCAGGCTCCCGAAATCCATGCGGGCCATCGCGTCCTTGCGCTCGGCAGTCAGGTCGCGCTGCTGGCGCATGTCGTAGAGGTGGCCGAACAGGAAGTAGCGGCCGGTCGCATCGACGTAGGCGAGGTTGGCGCCCATCGCCACCTCGTACACGCCGGGCCAGTCCGTGGGGTGGATCGCGCCGAAGCGGGTGGACGGGTAGAGCGCCTGCAGGCGCTCGACGAGGGGGCGGGCGTCGGCCGGTTCGGATCCAATCGGCGTGACGGTTGATCGAACTACGCCTTGGGTGGCTGACGCCGCTTGAGACTGGGCGGGCGAGCTGTCCTGGACTTGTCCTGCCGGCGCGGCGCGGGTGGCCGTCGCGGCGCCGGTCTTTGGCGAGGCGGCGGGTTGGGCAGCGAGCGGGTTGGCGTACAGGCTGGCCGCCAGGGTCGTGGCCAGCGCGGTCGCGAGCGTGGCGGCATGGCGGGCGCGGTTGGGGGTGCGCGCGGCCAGGTCAGTCTTCGTCGTCTTCATCGGTGGTTCTCCGTGCGGTGGGGGTGCGGCGCGCGAGGTGCGGGAAGGCGTCGCGGTCGGGGTCGGTGTTCGCGTTGGCGTTCGCGCCATCGGGGCGGGTGCCGTCCAGCGACTGCCCGAGCGCGATGCCCTGGGTGAGGACCACGTCCACAGTGCGGCCTGCATCGATCTCGATCACCGGGAAGACCTTCTCGGCCAGCGTGATGTAGTACTGGGCGAGCCGGTCGAGGGCGCGGCCCACGCCGGTCCCGAGGCCAGCCTGCAACTGCTTGCCCGGGTCCACCGTGCCGGTGGTGCCCAGCGGCGAGACCGAGACCGTGGTGGCGCTCTGCTGGAACGCGGTGCCGATGCCGCTGGCCACACCGGCCAGCAGGGCGTTGGCGAGGATCTGCCCCTGCTTGGAGACCAGACGCCCGCGCATGCCGGCCTTGCCGTCCTCACCGGCCACGTAGCCGCGGATCGGCACGTCGATCGCGGTGCCGTCGCGGGTGACGCAGGACAGCGACTCGGTGCGGATGTAGGCGCGCTCGGCGCTCACGTCGCCATAGCCGGCGCCGACGACGAAGCACTCCTTGATGCGACCGCGGAACTGGTTGGGCAGTACCGCGTGATCGAGCAGGCGCAGCAGCACCGGCTGCGGGTTGCGCTGGGCCTGGCCGCCCGTGGGCGCGTCGAGCCCGCCGAGCAGCAGGGCGCGGGTGAAGCTGCCGCTGGGCAGGTA
>CAIZPE010000128.1 GCA_903934795.1 uncultured bacterium
CCCGACCGCCTGCCCGCGGCCGAGGCGGCGGCGCTGCGCGAGGCCTGCGACGACCATCTGGCGCGCGCGCTGCAGGCGCTGCGGCCGCAATGGGCGATCGGCATCGGCGGCTTCGCCGCAAAGCGCCTGCAGGCCGTGCTGGCCCGCCCTGCCTTCAGCGCAGGCGCCGACGGCCCGGCGGTCCGCGTGGGCCAGATCCTGCACCCCAGCCCGGCATCGCCGGCGGCCAATCGCGGCTGGGAGCCGGCGGTCGATGCCGCCCTGGCCAGCCTCGGAGTCTACGAGTGATCCTGTTCGCCTCGACCATCACGCTGTCGGCCTTTCTGCTGTTCCTGGTACAGCCGATCATCGCCAAGCAGATCCTGCCCTGGTTCGGCGGCTCGGCTGCGGTGTGGACCACCTGCATGGTGTTCTTCCAGCTCACCCTGCTCGCCGGCTACTTCTATTCCGACCTGCTCATCCGCCACGCCAGCCCGCGCCGCCAGGCGATCGTGCACACGGTGCTGCTGCTGGTCAGCCTCGCGCTGCTGCCGATCGCCCCGAGCGAAGCGCTCAAGCCGGTCGATGCCAGCGATCCGGTGGGCCGCATCCTGCTGCTGCTCGCGCTCACCATCGGTCTGCCCTACCTGATGCTCTCGACCACCGGGCCGCTGGTGCAGGCCTGGTTCTCGCGTCGCTACCAGGGTGGCCAGGTGTACCGGCTGTATGCCCTGAGCAATGTGGCCTCCATGCTGGCGCTGGTGGCCTACCCGCCGCTGATCGAACCCAACGCCACCGGCCGCCTGCAATCCTGGGGCTGGAGCGCGGCCTATGCGCTCTTTGCGCTGATGGCGATCGGCTCGGCCTGGGCGGGCGCCCGGCGCTTGCCCGTGGCCGCGGGCGGCGGGCAGGCGCCCGACACCCCCGACGATGCCCCGGCCGCCGGCCAAACCGGGGCGAGCACCAGCGGCGCGACGCCGATCGACACCGATGCCGCGGCGCCCGGCTGGCGCGCGCAGGCCGCCTGGCTCGGTCTGTCGGCGCTGGGCTCGGTACTGCTGCTGGCGATCACCACGCACATCACGCAGAACGTGGCCTCGATCCCCTTCCTGTGGGTGCTGCCGCTCGCCCTCTACCTGATCACCTTCATCATGTGCTTCGACGGCGACGGCTGGTACAAGCGCCGGCTGGTGGTGCCCCTGGCCGGGCTGCTGGCGTTGCTCATGCTGCTGGCGCTGAGCTGGCGGCCCCGGCTCGACCCGCTGTGGCCACCGGCGATCGAACGCTCGCTGCTGCCGTTGTCGCAGGCCGTGCCGCTGTTCGCCCTGGGACTGTTCGTGTGCTGCCTGTTCTGTCATGGCGAGCTGGTGGCGCGCAAGCCCGCGCCCCGTCACCTCACCCGCTTCTACCTGATGGTGTCGCTCGGCGGTGCGGTCGGTGGGCTGCTGGTGGGCCTGGCCGCGCCGGTGGCGCTGTCCTGGTACTGGGAGCTGCCGGCCGCGCTGGTGCTGGTCACCCTGCTCGCGGTGCTGATGGCCCGCGGCCCGATGCGGCTGGTGGCCGCGGCGGCACTGTGCGCGGCGGTGGTGGCGGTGCACGACTACGCCGGCTATGTGCGTGAGGACGGCGTGGCCATCGCCCGCAACTTCTACGGCACCCTGCGGGTGAAGGCCACCGCACCCGACAGTGACCCCAACGCGGTCTGGCGGCTGCTGCATGGCGTGATCACCCACGGCGAGCAGTATCGCGACCCGAAGCGGCGAACCATGACCACCACCTATTACGGCGAGAGCTCCGGGGTGGGTCGCAGCATCCTCGCACTGCGCGCCGCCGAGCCCAACCGCGGCCAGAAGGTCGGCCTGATCGGTCTGGGTGTGGGCACGCTCGCCACCTATGGCCGCGCCGGCGACGAGTACCGCATCTACGAGCTCAACCCGCTGGTGCTCGACTGGGCTCGCCGGCACTTCAGCTACCTGCCCGACAGCAAGGCGAAGATCGAGACCCCGCTGGGCGACGCCCGCCTGGTGCTCGAGAAGGAATCACCGCAGGGCCTGGACCTGCTCGCGGTCGATGCCTTCTCCAGCGACTCCATCCCGGTGCACCTGCTCACCCGCGAGGCAGCGCAGGTCTATCGTCGCCATGTGCGCGACGATGGTGCGATCGCCATCCACATCAGCAACCGCTACCTCGACCTGAAGGGCGTGGTGCGGCAGATGGCCGACGCCCTGGGCTGGAAAGCCATGCTGGTGCTCGACGATCCGCCGGAGTCGAGTCACCTCTACCGCACCGACTGGGTGGTCATCACCGCCAACGAGCGGCTGATCCGCACCCTGCGCGAGCAGGCCGACGCGCAGGAGCTACCCGCGCCGGCCGGCCGCCGCCCCTGGACCGACGACTACAACAATCTCTTCGAGGTGCTGAAGTAGGCCTGCGCGGCCGGCTCAGGCCGCAAAGCGAACCACGCCGTCGGCATCCACCTCGCGCCGCACCCGTCCCGCGTACCAGAGCGAATGCAGGTGGGCGAGCGTCTCGCCCAGCGCGAAGGTGAGCTGATGGGCGTCGAAGGCCCGGCCGAACATCGCCGGCACGGCCTGCGCTGCGGAATGCGGCTCGCGGCGGCAGGCGGCCATCATCGCCTCGAGGCGCTCGGCGTGGTGGGCACGCAGCTGGGCCAGGCGGGTGTGCAGGCCGGTGAAGGGCCGGCCGTGCGAGGGCAGCACGAGGGTGTCCTCGCGGCAGGACTCGAAGCGGTCGAGCGCCTCGAGGTACCAGTCCACCGGATTGGCCTCGGGCTCGAGCTCCCACACCGACACATTGGTGGAGATGCGCGGCAGCACCATGTCGCCGGAGATCAGCAGACCATCGGCCTCGCAGTAGAGCGCGGCGTGCTCGCAGGAGTGGCCCAGGCCGACCACCACCCGCCACAGCCGCCCGCCGATGGCCACGGTCTCGCCGTCGCGGATGCGCCGGAAATGCTCGGGCATGGCCGGCACCAGGGCCGCGTAGTGATTGCCGCTGCGCTCGCGGATCTCGTCGAGCAGCGGGCCGGGCGCGATGCCATGACGACGGAAGTGGGCGGCGGTGGCCTGCGCATCAGCCCCGGGCAGGCGCGAGGACAGCACCCGGGCCTGCATGTACTCGCCGATGGTCATCCACAGCGGCGCGTCAAAGCGCTGCTGCAGCCAATGGGCCGAGCCGACATGGTCGGGATGGTTGTGGGTACACAGCAGCCGGCCGATCGGCAGGCCGTCCAGTCCCTCGTCGAAGAGGCGGCTCCAGAGCGCACGGGTGGCGTCGCTGGCGATGCCGCAGTCGATCAGGGTCCAGCAGTCCTGGCCGTCGATGCGGTCCTGCAGCAGCCACAGGTTGATGTGGTCGAGCGCGAAGGGCAGCGGCATGCGCACCCAGCGGATGCCCGGCGCCACCGTGAGGGTCTGCGCCGGCGCAGGCAGCGCATCGGCCAGGGGGTAGTGAAGCTGGTGCTCGAGGGCGTTCATGGGCAGGCGGACGCCGCGCGGGCGCTAGAATCGGGGGCTGAGCCAGTTTAACCGCGCGCGGCCATGGGCCGCGGCACCGCGGCGCCCGCGCGCGCGTCCGGCGCCTCGCGCCCCCCAGGAGTCCGCATGCTGAACATCCCCGGCCTGACCTTCGACCTCGGCGAGGACATCGCCATGCTGCGCGAGACCCTGCAGCAGTTCACCGCGGCCGAGATCACCCCGCGGGCCGCGCAGATCGACCGCCAGGACCAGTTCCCGATGGACCTCTGGCGCAAGCTCGGGGATCTCGGCGTGCTCGGCATGACCGTGCCCGAGCAGTACGGCGGCACCGAGATGGGCTATCTCGCGCACATCGTGGCCATGGAGGAGATCTCCCGGGGGTCGGCCTCGGTGGGCCTGTCCTACGGGGCGCACTCCAACCTGTGCGTGAACCAGATCATGCGCAATGGCAGCGAGGCCCAGCGCAGCCAGTATCTGCCCAGGCTGATCAGCGGCGAGCACATCGGCGCGCTGGCCATGTCCGAGCCGGGCGCCGGCTCCGATGTGGTGTCGATGACGCTGCGCGCCGAGCTGCGCGGCGACCACTATCGGCTCAACGGCAGCAAGATGTGGATCACCAACGGACCCGACGCCGATGTCATGGTCATCTATGCCAAGACCGATCCGGCCGCGGGGCCCCGCGGCATCACCGCCTTCCTGGTCGAGAAGACCTTCAGGGGCTTTTCGGTGGCGCAGAAGCTCGACAAGCTCGGCATGCGCGGCAGCCATACCGGCGAGCTGGTGTTCCAGGACTGCGAGGTGCCGGTCGAGAATGTCCTGGGCGGCGTGGGCCGCGGCGTCACGGTGCTGATGAGCGGGCTCGACTACGAACGGGCGGTGCTCTCGGGCGGGCCGCTGGGCATCATGTCGGCCTGCATGGACACCGTGGTGCCCTACGTGCACGAGCGGCGGCAGTTCGGCCAGCCGATCGGCGAGTTCCAGCTCATGCAGGGCAAGCTCGCCGACATGTACACCACCATGATGGCCTGCCGCGCCTATGTCTACGAGGTGGGCCGGCAGTGCGACCGCAGCCGCGAGGGTAAGGTCGATGTAAGAAGCCTGCGCAAGGATGCCGCAGGCGCCATCCTGTACGCGGCCGAGAAGGCCACCTGGATGGCCGGCGAGGCGCTGCAGTGCCTGGGCGGCAACGGCTACATCAACGAGTACCCCACCGGCCGGCTCTGGCGCGACGCCAAGCTCTACGAGATCGGCGCGGGCACCTCCGAGATCCGCCGGATGCTGATCGGTCGCGAGCTGTTCGCCGAGACCGCCTGAGCCCTCTGCCCGGCCCGCCCACCCGCCAAACCGACACGGCCGCTCCGATGCCGCGAGACACCTCCGAAGCGATCGCGCAGTCGATACTCGCCGGCTTCGACCGCCACTACGGCCTGTTCCGCTACAACGCGCAGCAGGCCAAGAGCCGATTCGAGCGCGGCGACTGGCACGGCATCCGGCATCTGGCGCGCGACCGCATTGCCTTCTACGACAAGCGGGTGGCCGAAACCCTGGCCAGCCTCGAGTCCGACTTCAGGGCGGCCGACCTCGGCGAGCAGGTGTGGGCCCGGGTCAAGCGCGACTTCGTCGGCCTGCTCGCGAGCCACCGCCAGCCCGAACTGGCCGAGACCTTCTTCAACTCGGTGTGCACGCGGCTGCTCCACCGCAGCTACTTCCACAACGATTTCATCTTCGTGCGCCCGGGCGTGTCCACCGAGTACCTGGTGGCCGATCCGCCCTCCTACCGCTGCCACTACCCGAACACCGCGGGCTGGAGCGCGGTGATGCGCCAGCTGCTCATCGACGTGGGCTTCGCCTGCCCCTTCGCCGACGCCGAGCGCGATGTCGCGCTGCTGTGCGCCGCGGTCGCCGAGCACTTCGGCGGCGAGCTGCCCGCGTCCACCGACTGCCAGCTGCAGGTGCTACGCACGCCCTTCTTCCGCAACAAGGGCGCCTATCTCCTCGGCCGGCTGATCGACGACGGCGAGATCGTGCCGGTGGCGGTGCCGCTGCTGCAGGACTCGCGCGGGCGCCTGTTCGCCGACACCATGCTCTTCGGCGTGGAGCGCCTGGAGACCATGTTCAACTTCTCGCGCGCCTACTTCATGGTCGACATGGATGTGCCGTCGGCCTATGTGCGCTTCCTCAAGACCCTGATGCCCACCAAGCCGGAGTCCGAGCTCTACACCATGCTCGGGCTGCACAAGCAGGGCAAGACGCTCTTCTACCGAGACATGCTGCAGCACCTGCGGCACTCGAGCGACCAGTTCACGATCGCACCCGGCATCAAGGGGCTGGTGATGGGCGTGTTCACGCTGCCCTCGTTCCCGTACGTGTTCAAGATCATCAAGGACAAGCGCGGCAAGGAGATGAGCCGCGAGTTCATCCAGTCGCAGTACCAGCTGGTCAAGCTCCACGACCGCGTGGGCCGCATGGCCGACACCTGGGAGTACTCGGGCGTGCCCTTCCCGAAATCGCGCATGGATCCGGCGCTGCTGGCCGAGCTGCGCGAGGTGGCGCCTTCGCTGCTCGTCGACGAGGGCGATCGCATCATCATCCGCCACCTGTACATCGAGCGGCGCATGGTGCCGCTGAACATGTACCTCGAGACCGCCACTGCGGCGCAGCGCGAGCAGTCCATCATCGAGTACGGCGACGCCATCCGCCAGATGGTGGCGGCCAACATCTTCCCGGGCGACATGCTCTACAAGAATTTCGGCGTCACGCGCCAGGGCCGGGTGGTGTTCTACGACTACGACGAGGTCGCCTACATCACCGACTGCAACTTCCGCCGCATCCCGGCGCCGCGCACCCCTGAGGACGAGATGGCCTCCGAGCCCTGGTACGCGGTCGGTCCCAACGATGTCTTCCCCGAGGAATTCGGCACCTTCCTGCTCGGCAACCGTGCGGTGCGCGAGATCTTCATGCGCCACCACGGCGAGCTGCTCGACGCCGCCTTCTGGCAGGCCCGCCAGCAGCTGATCCGGCAGGGCGTGCTCGAGGATGTCTTTCCCTATCCCGACGGCATCCGGTTCAAGCACCGGATCGCCTCGTCGGCCCCCGCTTCCACCACGGAGATCTCACCATGACTGACCCGATCGTCATCGTCTCGGCCGCCCGCACCCCCATCGGCGGCATGCTCGGCGACTTCGCCGCCCTTCCCGCCTACGACCTGGGCGCCGTCGCCATCAAGGCAGCCGTCGAGCGTGCCGGCATCGCCGGCGCCGATGTCGGCGAGGTCATGTTCGGCAACTGCCTGATGGCCGGCCAGGGTCAGGCCCCGGCCCGCCAGGCCGTGCTGCGTGCCGGGCTGCCGCAGTCGGCCGGCGCGGTCACGCTCTCGAAGATGTGCGGCTCGGGTCTGAAGGCCGTGATGTTCGCCCACGACATGCTGACCTGCGGCACCCACGATGTCATGATTGCCGGCGGCATGGAGAGCATGACCAACGCGCCGCACCTGCTGCTGAACGCGCGCAAGGGCTACCGCTACGGTGCGGCCACGATGTACGACCACATGGCCCTCGACGGGCTGGAAGACGCCTACGACCGCGGCAAGGCGATGGGTGTGTTCGCCGAGAACTGCGCCAGCAAGTACGCCTTCAGCCGCGAGGACCAGGACCGCTTCGCGATCGCCTCCACCGAGCGCGCGCTGGCCGCCAACAAGGACGGCAGCTTCCAGTGGGAGATCGCGCCGGTGGGCGTGCCCGGCAAGGGTGGCGAGGTGCTCATCGACAAGGACGAGCAGCCCTTCAAGGCCAAGCTCGACAAGATCCCCGGCCTGAAGCCTGCCTTCAAGAAGGACGGCACGATCACCGCCGCCAACGCCTCGTCGATCTCCGATGGCGCCGCGGCCCTGGTCATGATGCGCGCCTCCACCGCCAGCCAGCGCGGCCTCAAGCCGGTGGC
>CAIZPE010000129.1 GCA_903934795.1 uncultured bacterium
CACCACCTGGCCGATCGGCAGGCCCAGCGCCAGCATCGCGGTCATGGCCGAGGTCAGCGAGAAGCGGGTCTGGCCGAAGAACATGTGCTCGGTGTCGCTGTGCTGCTCGGGCGTGCCCGCCGGCGCCGGCACATGGGTGTTGTAGCCGTGCATGTCGGCGCCCAGGGTGTCGGGCACGATGCCCGCGTCGAGCGCGATGCGGGCCATGCGGTAGCTGAAGTGCGAGCCGTGGCCCACATCCACCTTCAGGCCGCGGGCGAGCGCTTCGCGCACGATCGCGTGCACCTTGCCGTTGCGGTCGACGAAGCCGCCGGGGTGGCGGGTGAACGGATGGGCCAGGATGTCGCCGGCCTTCAGCAGCGGCACCACCTCGGCGAGGATCTGGTCGGGATCGACGCCGTTGGTGCCCTCCGCAGGCAACGGCCAGAGCTGGCCGAAGTGGATGTAGAGCGGCTTGTCGGCGCGCCGCGCGATCTCTGCGGCCTGCTGCATCACGGCGATGCCCCAGCGCGCGAAGCCGCCGAGTTCGGCGTGCGCCTTGAAGCCCTTGACGATGTCGGCATTGGCCTGCGCCGCGCGCACCGTGGCCTCGACATCGACGCAGTCGGGCTTGTAGAGCGCGGGGTAGTAGTGGCCCTCCATGCCGCCGACCAGATAGGCCGACAGGTAGGCGAATACCCGCGTCTGCTTGGCCTTGACCACATGCTCGCGGAACGCCGGCAGGGTCATGCACGAGGGCCCGCCCTGGTCGATCAGGGTGGTCACCCCGGAGCGCACGCCGCACAGGTCGGCTTCCAGGCCGAAGCGGCCGGTCACGTACTGGAAGACATGGGCGTGGGTGTCGATCATCCCGGGGATGACCAGCCGGCCGCGCACATCGATGCGCTGGCGGGCCTGCGCCGCCGCGCCGGGCGCGAGCACGGCTGCCACCCGGCCATCGCGGATCGCGAGGTCATGCGGGCCGTCGAGGCCCTGGCGGGGATCGATCAGATGGCCGCCGGTGAGCAGCAGATCGAAGGGTCGGGGGTCGAAGGCGATGGGCTGCGCCATGGCGATGCCTTTCTCAGGAACGCGGCTCGGCGCTGCGCGAGGCGAGCGAGAGCCGGTGCAGGGTGATGTGGCGGATCTCGGCGCGCGAGGCGCCGATGTGCGCGCGGATGAGCATCTCGACATCACCCGTGCGGCGCGCGAGCAGGGCGCCGAGAATCCTGGCGTGCTCCTCGTAGGCGGCGTGGATGCGATCGGGCTCGATGAAGTCGAGCCGGCGGATGATGCGGATGCGCTCGGTGAGGTCGCGGTGCGTGCGCAGCATTTCGCGATTGCCGGCGAGCTCGACCAGGGTGCTGTGCAGCCGCTCGTCCTCGCGAGCCACGGTCTGGCCGTCGAGGTTGCGCTGGCGCTTGGGCACGCGCCAGAAGGCGCACAGTGCGCCGAGGTCGGGCGCCGGGTCCAGCGCGCACAGCCGCCTTGCCGCGATCAGCTCGATCTGGGTGCGGAAGTCATAGAGGTCCTCGTAGTAGGCGAGGTCGAACGCCGGCACCTGCCAGCAGGCATGACCGCTCACCCGCTGCAGCGAGCCCTCGCGCGCCAGCACGTGCAGCGCAAAGCGCAACGGCGTGCGCGACACCCCCAGCCGGTCGGCGAGCTCCTGCTCGGCATAGCGCCGCCCGGGCGCCATGCGGAACTCGAAGATGTCGTCTTTCAGGCGCTCATAGACCGTCTGCGCGAGCGTGGTCTTCTCGCGGTCGGCTGCGGCGGTCTGCACCAGATCGAGGCTGGGCGGTGCCGAACGGGGAGTCTTGTTCACCATCATGAGGATTTGCGCACCAATTGGGATCCCAAACGGGTTCTGGCTGGGGGCGAGCAGGAACAGCGCAAGACCTGTGCCAGCAGGGCAGCGAGCCGCGAGCCGCGGGCCGCGGGCCTTACCGGCCGTTCGTCGGCCAGGCGCCACCGGTCGGGCTGCGCTCCGTTAGGGTTGTCCTTCGACCCGCGGGCCGGTGATCACGCCGGATCGGGTGCTCCGCGCGCTGGCGCCCTCTCTCCCCGATTCCCTCCCGCCATGACCTCTCCCGCCCGATCTGCCCGCGTCAGCGCTCGGCTGCGCACACCCTTCCTGCTGCTCTCGGTCGCCCTGCTGGCCTGCGCCTGCGGCGGTGGCGGGTCATCCTCGGCGGGTGCCGATGGCGCCGCGGTGGTGACCAACGACGGGGTCGGTGGCGCGCCCGGGCCTGCGCCGTCGCCTGCCGGCTCGCCGGCGCCGGCGCCGGCACCGGCACCGGCACCGGCACCTGCGCCTGCGGCCTCTCCCCCGCCTGCCGCCAGCACCGCCACCCCGCTGTCGGTCGGCGCGCTGCTGTTCCGGGAGAAATCCTTGTCGGCCAGCGGCCAGGTCGCCTGCGCCAGTTGCCACGACGAGGCCAGGGCACATGCCGACCCCGCAGGCACCACCCTGCCCCTGGGTGGCGTGACCATGACCGTGCAGGGCATTCGCAGCAGCCCTTCGTTGCGCTATCTCGAGGACAACACGGCCTTCCGCCTGGGCGGCAACGGCAATCCGCGCGGCGGCTTCACCTGGGATGGCCGGGCCGACACCCGCGCTGCGCAGGCGGCCGGACCGCTGCTGGCCGTCAACGAGATGGCTAATGCCGACATCGCCGCGGTGGCCGCCAGGGTGCGCGCGCTCGGCTACTTCGGCGACTTCGCCCGTGTCTTCGGCCTGGCCGCGGGCGCCGGCGACCAGGCGGTGTACGACACCCTGCGCAGCGCGTTGCAGACCTATCAGCAGCTCGATCCCGACTACCAGCGCTTCAACAGCCGTTTCGACCAGTTTCTCGACGGCAAGATCGCTCTCAGTGCCCAGGAGCAGCGCGGCCTGGCGGTCTTCAACGATCCGGCCCGCGGCAACTGCAGCAACTGCCACAGCAGCCAGACCGGCGGTGACGGCAGCCGGCCGCTGTTCACGAACTTCGGGTACTTCGCCCTGGGTGTGCCACGCAACCCGGCCATCACGGCCAACGCCGATCCGGCCTTCTTCGACATGGGCCTGTGCGGCCCGAAGCGAACCGACCTCAGCGCCCGCACGGACCTGTGCGGCTTCTTCAAGGTGCCCACCCTGCGCAATGTGGCCCTGACCGCGCCCTATTTCCACAATGGCGCGATCGCCAGCCTGGAGGATTCGGTGCGCTTCTATGCCACCCGCGACAGCAACCCGGCCTGGTATCCGGCGGTGGCGCCCGGGGTGCTGCCGTACAACGACCTGCCGCTCGCCCTGCGCGGCAATGTCCACCAGGGCGCGCCCTTCAACCGCGGGCGCGCGCCGCGGATCAGCCCGCAGGACGCCGACGATCTGGTGGCTTTCCTGCGTACCCTCACCGATGACCCGGCGCTGCCGCCGGCCAGCCGCTTCGTGGGGCGATAGCGCGCCTGTCCATGCCGGCCGATTCCCGCGCCCGCGAGCCCTCCTGCGCGGACGATGCCGCCCCCTGACGGCCCGGCGAGCCTCTGTCATTCGGAACTCGCACACGCACCCACCGCGCGCAATGCAGCGGCTGATGCTCAGGCATGTTCGGTTTTCTGATCGAAGCCCGGGTAGGCGAACGCCGAGGCGATCTTCTCGCAGTCCCGCTCGCTGACGCCCGCCGCGCGCGCCATCGGGTACCAGCAGCCGCGTACCTGCGCTTGCATCGCATCGACGATCGCACGCGCTTCGTCCGGATCGAGCAGGAAGCGGGCGCTTTGCGAGAGCAGGTTTTCTGCATTCGCGAACCGGCCCGCATCGCCGCACGCCATCGCCAGATCGCGCCGCTGCGTGCTGACCGGCACGGCAGGCGTCAAGTCATAGGCAGGCGAGAGGCTCCAGTCGGTCGCGCGCGCGAGGACCGCATGGTTGCGCGGGTGATCATCGACGTTGGAGATCAGCGCGTTGAAGCACATCCGGCGGAACAGTTCGGCGGTGCCTTGCCGGGGCTCTGCACAGACGCGCCGCAGTTCTTCCGCGAGCAAGACGTACGACCACTTGTCGCGTGACTGGTAGGTGTCCTCCGCGCGCAGCAGGGTCAGCGCGCTCACCATGCGGGCGCGCCGGTAGCCAGCATCGGTCTTCTCACGGTCGAAGCGCTTGACCAGAAGGACATCGCGCCCGGCGACTTCGACAACCCGGCTTTCCGCCGTGACGAGACCGCAAGCCCGTGCGAGGGTCAGCATGGCGTGTTCGACCCGCGCGTTGTTCCAGGGGTCGTCCGGCCTGTTGAACTTCGCGATCCAGAGGCCTTCGTCGTCTTCGACCACGGCCTTGGGGCGCGCGCCGCCCATCGACGTGCCGATCACCATCAGATTCTCGACCTGATCGTGATCAGCATCGGCCACGATGGCATCGGCGATGGCCTGCACCGCTGCCAGATCGAGTGTCCGGTTGAAGGTGCGCTTGGGTGCGGGTGGCGTCTGGTGGAGCCCGAAGCCGAGCGCGCCCGCCCGGTCATCGGGCGAGTACAGCAGGTAGTCCATCTCGCTGGGCTGCGCCTTGCCAAGATGCCGCTGGATGACCCGGCGGCCCCAGTAGTCCGGACTTGCATCGCGCAGCGCGCCGAAAACGCCCTCCATCGACGCGGTTGCATAGGTTCGCGGTGCAAGCTTCAGCTCGACCGGGTCGATCGCCACGGCATTGGGCCGCTCAAGGTAGCTGCGTCCGTAGACAAAGCGCCCCTCGGGTACGCCCCGTCGGTCAACGGAAAGCGCGAAGCGTCCGGCTGTGACGGGCTCGGTTTCACCAGGCAGCGTGATGTAGACGAAGCACTCCCCCGGCGCTTCAGAAGTCATTGCTCAGCTCCGCCTTCGGACGGGCGCGGCCCCGCTCGCGCGAAAGCGCCAGGGTCTGTCCTTCCTGATCCCGCTCGGGCGTGGCGACAAGATCAAGCTGATCAAGCAGGTCGAGCGCCCAGAGGAGCGCCGCATAGACCGCGATGCCGGTCGAGGGCTTTCCCTTCTCGGCGTCGGCGACGGCACGCTCGCCCGTGCCGATCTTCTCGGCTATCTCGCCGATGGTGAGGTTGCGCCGCAGCCGCGCCGTGCGCAGGTTCGCACCCAGCCCTTTCAGCGTCTTTTCGACGGCGTAGGGCGGCGCAGTGAGCAGCTTGTTGCGGGCAGTCATCGAAGCACCTCTATGAGTGTTCCTGTCTCCTTGACCAGTACCATGACGGGAGGTGGAGTTCAAGGAAAAGTGCTCTTAAGAGCACACTAACCCATATAATATGCTCTTGAGAGCAGCTAATAATAAAGCTAGAATCTCCAGCGTTGGGAGTCCTCAGGACCAGGGGTTTCCCAGCCTCAGAAGAGAAGGCCGGTGTGCCGCCGCTATGGGCACCTTCAGAAATGCGTACATAGCTGTGTACATAACGGGGTTCTTGGGTGATGTCGAACGAGCAGATCGTCAGTGAAGTCAAGCGCAGACGCACGTTTGCCATCATTTCCCACCCCGACGCCGGCAAGACCACGCTCACCGAAAAGCTGCTGCTGTTCGGCGGCGCCATCCAGCTCGCCGGCACGGTCAAGGCCCGCAAGAGCGCGCGCCACGCCACCTCCGACTGGATGGAGGTCGAGAAGCAGCGCGGCATCTCGGTCACCAGCTCGGTGATGCAGTTCGAGTACGCCGGCCATGTCATCAACCTGCTCGATACGCCCGGCCACCAGGACTTCTCCGAGGACACCTACCGGGTGCTCACCGCGGTCGATGCCGTGGTCATGGTCATCGATGCCGCCAAGGGCGTCGAGGCCCAGACCATCAAGCTGCTCGAGGTCTGCCGGCTGCGCAGCACGCCGATCATCACCTTCGTGAACAAGCTCGACCGCGAGGTGCGACCGCCGGTCGAGACCCTCGAGGAGATCGAGTCGGTGCTGCACATCGACTGCGCGCCGGTGACCTGGCCGCTGGGCATGGGCAAGCGCTTTCGCGGCGTGTTCCACCTGCTCGATGACCGGCTGATGCGCTTCACGCCGGGCGAGGAGCGGCGCAGCGACGACACCGAGCTGATCACCGGGCTCGACAACCCCCGCCTGGACGAGCTCTTCCCCGACGAGGTGGCCGAGCTGCGATCCGATGTCGAACTCATCCGTGGCGCCTCGGCGCCGCTGTCGCTCGAGCGCTTTCTTGCCGGCACCCAGACGCCGGTGTTCTTCGGCTCGGGCATCAACAACTTCGGCGTTCAGGAGGTGCTGCAGGCCCTGATCGACTGGGCGCCGCCGCCGCAGCCGCGCGACGCGACGGTGCGCATGGTTCAGCCCGTTGAACCGGCGTTCAGCGGATTCGTGTTCAAGATCCAGGCCAACATGGATCCCAAGCATCGCGACCGCATCGCCTTCTTCCGGGTGTGCTCGGGCCGTTACCAGCCGGGCATGAAGGTGCGCCAGCTGCGCACCGGCAAGGACCTGAAGATCGGCAACGCGCTCACCTTCATGGCCAACGAGCGGGTGGCCAGCGAGGACGCGGTGGCCGGCGACATCATCGGCATCCACAACCACGGTCAGCTGCAGATCGGCGACAGCCTCACCGAGGGCGAGGCGCTGGCCTTTCGCGGCATCCCGTACTTCGCGCCCGAGCTCTTTCGCATCGCGCGCCCGCGCGATCCGCTCAAGAGCAAGCAGCTGCACAAGGGCCTGCGCGAGCTCGGCGAGGAGGGCGCCATTCAGGTCTTCGAGACCGAGACCGGCAATCTGCTGCTGGGCGCGGTCGGCGTGCTGCAGTTCGAGATCGTGGCCCAGCGCCTGACCACCGAATACAAGGTCGACGCCATCTACGACGCGGCCGACATCTCCACCGCGCGCTGGCTGGTCTTTCCCGACGACGAGGAGCGCAAGCGCTTCGAGCGCGAGCAGGCCGCCCGCCTCGGCCGCGATGTCGATGGCAACCCGGTGTACCTGGCCACCAACCGCTACAACCTGCAGGTCACCGAGGAGCGCTGGCCGAAGGTGGGCTTTCACGCCACCCGCGAGCACGGGCAGCGCATCGCGCAGGGTTGAGCGCGCCGGGCCGGCTGGGAGCTGAGTGGGGGGCGATGAAGCCTTAGCCCGCGTCGAAATCGAAGCGGATGCGGTTGATCGGGCCGGATTCGGCGTGACGCCTCAGGCCGCGCGCGGCGATGATGGCGCGACCGCTTCGCGGCCATCACCGCCCACCGCGCAGAGAGCGCCATGACCGACTGCATCCTCCATCACTACGACTTCTCCAACTTCGCCGAGAAGGCGCGTCTCGCGCTGGGTTTCAAGGGCCTTGCCTGGGGCGCGGTCACCATCCCGCCGGTGGCGCCCAAGCCCGATCTGGTGGCGCTCACCGGCGGCTATCGGCGCACGCCGGTGCTGCAGACCGGCGCCGACATCTGGTGCGACACCCGCCTCATCGTGCGCGAACTGGAGCGGCGTCACCCGCAGCCGCCGCTGCTGCCGCCGGCGCTCGCCGCGCAGGCCGAGGCCATCGCCTTCTGGGCCGAGAACCGGCTGATGCGCCCGATCACGCTCTATGCCTCGGGCATGAACGGCGATGTGCTGCCGCCGGGCCTGCAGGCCGACCGCTCGGCCATGCGCGGCCTTCCCGCCCCCGACGAGGCCACGATGCTGCGCGCGGCGCGCCGCAACGCGCCGCTGGCCCGCGCGCAGATTCCGCAGATCGAGGCGATGCTCGCCGATGGCCGCCCCTGGATCCTGGGCGCGCAGCCCACGCTGGCCGACCTCGCGGTGTATCACCCGCTGTGGTTTTTGACCGCGCGCACCCAGCGGCTCGCCTTCGAGCTCTCGGGCTTTTCGCGCCTGGCCGACTGGATGCAGCGGGTGCGCGCGATCGGCCACGGCCGGCCGCAGCCGATGCCGGCGCAAGAGGCCATCGCCGTGGCCCGCGCCGCCACGCCCGCGCCGCTGCCGCCCTCGGCCGCGCAGCCCGAGGACCCGCCTCTGGGCAGCCAGGTACGGGTGCGCGCCGACGACAATGGCCAGGAGATCACCCAGGGGGAGCTGGTCTACCTGGCCGCCGACGAGATCGCGCTGCGTCGCGTGGACGATCGCGCCGGCGAGGTGGTGGTGCACTTCCCCAGGCTGGGCTACGACCTGCGTCCGGCCCGGGGGTGAGGCGGCCGCTCAGACGTGCCGCGTCAGCCCGCCGTCCACCCGCAGGTTCTGCCCGGTGATGTAGCCACCACCCTCGCCCGAGAGGAACACCGCGGTGCGGGCGATCTCGTCCACCCTGCCGTAGCGGCCCATCGGGATGCGGGCGCGCCGATCGGCGGTCTCGGGCAGGCTGTCGATGAAGCCCGGCAGCAGGTTGTTCATGCGGATGCCCGCGGTGGCCTGCTGGTCGGCGAAGAGCTTGGCGAAGTGCGCCAGCGCCGCGCGCAGCGTGCCGCTCACCGGGAACAGCGGGTCGGGCTCGAGGGCCGCGTAGGTGCTGATGTTCAGGATCGAGCCCCCGCCCTGCGCGGTCATCACCGGCACCAGCAGCCGGGCCAGCCGGATCACCGGCATCAGGATCACATCGAGGCCCTTGTGCCAGTCGGCGTCGGCGATTTCGAGCAGCTTGCCCTTGGGCGGATGCGGCGAAGAGCACACCGCGGCGTCGATGCGGCCGAAGGTGTCGAGCGTGGTCTGCACCGCGCGCTGCAGATCGTAGGCCTGCAGCACGCTGCCGGTGATGCCGACGCCGCCCAGCTCGCGGCCCAGCGCCTCGCCGCGGCCGCTCGAGGACATCACCGCCACCTGCCAGCCCTGCGCGGCGAACTCACGCGCGCAGGCCGCGCCCATGCCGCTGCCGGCGGCGGTGATCAGGGCCACGCGCCGTGTCGGCGCGCCTGCGGGTGAGCTCATGGGAATGCCTCCAGGGGTCGATGGTCTTGGCTGCGATCAGCCGACATGGGTGGCCAGGAACTGCAGGCTGCGCTGGCGCGCGAGCGTGGCGCTGGCGGCGTCGTAGGAGCCGCGCTGGTCGCAGTTGAAGCCATGGTCGGCCGGATAGACATGCGTGACCGCCTGAGGATGCGCGGCGGCGATCTCGCGCGCCTGCGCGATGGTGGGCGAGCGGTCGCGTTCGGCGAACTGGAACATCACCGGGCACATCGGCTGCGCGGCGATGTTGGCGTGGATGCCGCCGCCGTAGTACGGAATCGAGCAGGCCAGGCCGGCAACGCGCGAGGCCGCCACCCAGGCCACCGTGCCGCCCCAGCAGTAGCCGGTGATGCCCGCCTTGCCGGCGCCGGCCACATGGGCCAGGCAGGCCTGCACATCGAGCATGGCGCCGTCCATCGAGGCCTTCTGCATCAGCGCGATGCCGGTCTGGATGTCCTCGGGGGTGTAGCCGGTCTCGAAGCCGCGCTGCACGCGATCGAACAGCGCCGGCGCGATCGCGAGATAGCCATCGGCGGCATAGCCGTCGGTGACCGCGCGGATGTGGCTGTTCACCCCGAAGATCTCCTGCACCACCACCAGGGCGCCGCGCGGCGTGCCGGCGGGCTGCGCCACCCAGGCCTGGAAGCGGTGGCCGTCGGCGGCGGTGAGTTCGATGAAGTGTCCCATGCAGTGTCTCCTGGCCGCGCGGGCGGCGATCGGTGGGGTGGTGGCGCGACGCGGCTCAGATCGACGGACCGGGCAGCGCGCGCATGAATTCCGCGCGCAGCTGGGCATCGTGCCCGAAGCAGCCCGCGAAGGCCTGCGTGACCACGCGCTCGTCGCCGCGCCGATCCTCGCCGAGCAGCAGGCACAGCTGCTCGGCCTCGATCACGCAGGCCGCGCCGGCGGCCCGACCGTGCTGGTGGAGCGCGTCGGCGATGTCGCGGGTCATCCATTCCTGATAGGTGAAGCGGTGGCCGATCGCGTCGACCAGGCGCGCGATCCGGCCGAAGCCGTGCAGCCGGCCGCCGGGCACATAGGCCACATGGGCCACGCCGCGAAACGGCACGAGGTGGTGCGGGCACACGCCGTGGATGGCGATGCCGCGCACGATGACCATGTCGGTGCGCGGATCGGCGAAGCCCTCGCCGAGCGCCTGCGCCGGGTCGAGGTTGTAGCCACCGAGCAGGCGCCGCTCCCAGAGCTCGCGCACGCGCCGCGGGGTGCTGCCGGTGTGCGCGCCCTCGGGCTCGATGCCGCAGGCGCGCAGCAGGTCGGTGATGGCGCGCTCGAAGGCGGCCGGGTCGAAGCCGCCAATGCGCGCGATGCCCAGCGTGCCGCCGGGCGGCGGCGGGTGCGCGTGGTCGTGATCGTGATCGTGCGGGTGGGCGTGGTCGCTCATGGCGGACGGCGGCGTGGGCGGACGGCGCGGCGCGGGCGGCGGGCGGGGTGGTCGGCGCTCGGCTCGGTCGGCAGGCAGCGGTGCGGCTCAGGCCGGCGCGAGCTTGCGCTCGACCACGCTCGCGAAGAAGCTCGCGCCCAGCGGCAGGGCC
>CAIZPE010000130.1 GCA_903934795.1 uncultured bacterium
GACCAGTATAAATCACTGCCGCATTTCAGGTTGTTATTTCCGCGCGCCCGCCAATGCTGGAAATAAACCGATCTATTCGTCCACTCGTAAGTCGTTGATCTTGTTGACCTCAGCCGGAGGCTCTTGTGGACTTCGACCCATTCCCGGGCGTGAGGAATGCAGAGAGAAATGGCCGGAAGAGAGAGAACCAGGCGGAGAACCGGCCAGGTGGTGCGGTGGGCGAAGTCCGCAAGTTTCCGCACGAACCCGCAAGAACACGGGGCAACACGCGCGATCGCACAAGAAAAAACCCCAACTCAGACGAGTTGGGGTTTTGGTATTGGTGGAGCCGGCGGGAATCGAACCCGCGTCCGCAAGTCCTCTACGGTCAGTTCTACATGCGTAGTCGGTCTACTTGGGTCTCGGTGCGCGGCGGGCCGATCGACAGGCTTCCGCGCACCCAGTCACCTTGGGTTTCGCAACCGGGCAAAGTGACCCTGCCCGGCCGCTATCCGACTGAAGTTACACCGCAGCCTTTCCGGTTGCCCGGTCAGGCCCAGCCCGTCGGCTGACTGTTGCGGCGCTCGCGGGGTTTAAGCCGCGAGAGCGAAACGCTCGTCGTTGGCGTTTACTAGTGTGCCAATGGATTTACGAGGAAAAGGCGCCTCGGCATGCCCTGAGCCGCTTCGCTACCCACGTCGAAACCAGGTCGGCCCCGGTGTTCGTGTCGCGATGGTGCTGCGCGCTGCCGCGGCGGACGAGGCCCCGGCACCATCAAAGTATAGCCGGCCTCCCGGATTTCAAGACCGACCGCGGTGGCCGCTGGTCGGCCCGCGCTCAGGCAGGGCGCCTGGCGACATGGACTATGCTTGCCACAGGGCCGGCGGCTGCCGGCGAACTCACGGACCCCGATCATGAGCGCAGACCATACCCACCCGCCCACCGACTGGAAGCACGACGGCGTACGGGTCATCCCCGGCAACCAGCTCGATGGCAACACCGCGCAGACCCCAGGCATGGACCGCAAGGCCGCCATCAATTTCGCGCGCGTGGGCGCGCAGAAGCTCTGGGCCGGCACCGTGCACATCCACCCCGATGCCAAGACCGGTGCCCACCATCATGGCCCGCTCGAGAGCGTGATCTACATCGTCAAGGGCAAGGCCCGCATGCGCTGGGGCGATCAGCTGCAGTTCGTGGCCGAGGCCGGCCCGGGCGACTTCATCTATGTGCCGCCCTATGTGCCGCACCAGGAGATCAACGCCAGCCCTACCGAGGTGCTCGAGTGCGTGCTCTGCCGCAGCGACGGCCAGGCCGTGGCCGTCAACCTCGACATCGAGCCGGTGGAAAAACCCGAGACCGTGCTCTGGGTGGACCCCACCCATCCCAAGGGCGGGGTCTGACGCATGCCGACGCATGCCAGGGCATGCGTCGGCCGCTCGCCGATCACTTCATCGGCGAGTAGGCGGTGGGCTGCAGGATCGAATTGCTGAAGTGGGTGATCAGCGGGCCGTTCTTCTCGGTCTCGGCGCGCGCGGAAAGCCAGTTGGGATCGGTGGCGAAGGCAGCCCACTTCTGCTCCCGCTCGGCGAGGCTCTCCCAGGCCAGCAGGTAGGTGAGCACATTGTTGTTCTCGCCGATCACCGTGGTCCAGAAGGCCACCGGCCGGATGCCGTGCTTCTCCCACAGCTTCATGGTGATGGTTTCGAAGCGCTTGTTCAGATCGGGCAGGCGGCCGGGCACGCAGTGGTAGATGCGCAGTTCATGGATCACGAAGGTCTCCTTGGGGGGCGTTGACTGAGCGGGCCAGTATAGGCACCCGCGCGGGCGGGTCCCCCGCCTTCCTGCCGTGCGATTCCGGAATCGGCGAGCCGCCCCGGGGAGCGGTATCTGCGCCCCCGCTCAGCGGATGACACCGACCTCGCGCAGCATCGCGCCCAGGCGCGTCGATTCGCTGTCCACATAGCGGCCGAATTCATCGCCAGTGAGCAGGAATGCGCCCCAGTCGTTGCGCCGCAGGGTCTCTTTCCAGCTCGGGTGCTCGGTGGCCTTGACCACGGCGTCGATCAGCGCCTTGCGCTGTTCGGCGCTGATACCGGGAGCGCCATAGACCCCGCGCCAGTTGTAGATCTCCACATTCACGCCCTGTTCGATCAGCGTGGGCAGCTTGCGCAGCTTGAAGCTCGAGGAGATGCCCAGCGCTCGCATGCGCCCGGCCTCCACATCGGCCGCGAACTCCGAGAGCCCCGCGATGCCCACCGTGACATGGCCGCCAAGGATCGCGGCCTTGGCCTCGCCCCCTCCGGCGAATGCCACATAGTTCACCTTCTGCGGCTCGACCCCCGCCTCCTTGGCGATCAGCCCGCACAGGATGTGATCCACCGAGCCGCGCGAGCCGCCGCCCCAGGACACCGAGCCAGGGTTGGCCTTGAGCTTGTCCGTGAGGTCCTTGAGGGTCTGGACGGGTGAACCTGCCGGCACCACCAGCACGAGGGTGTCGGCGAAGAGGCGCGCGACCGGGGTGGCGTTCTTCAGGGTGATCGGCGGCCTGCCGGTCTCGATGGCGCCGACCATGACCGCGCCGGTGACCAGCAGGGCCGAGGGGTTGCCGCGCTCGGTGTTCACGAACTGGGCCAGGCCGACCGTGCCGCCGGCGCCGCCGCGGTTCTCGAACACCGCCGAGCGTGCCGTGCCGGCTGCGATCATGGAGGCCGCCAGCGATCGACCGGTCTGATCGAAGCCACCTCCCGGGTTGGCCCCGATCATCACCTTGAGGGTGTCGATCTGTGCGGAGGCTGCGAGCGGCCAGGCCGCACCCACTGCGGCTCCAAGGCCCAGCCCCAGCCCGAGCCGCAGCGATTTGCGCCGAGCCGGCGCCCGGGAGCGGACCGGGCCGGTGGCCTGCACGGATGCGAGCGCCGATTCACCGTGCGTCGAGTCAGCG
Source organism: uncultured bacterium (assembly GCA_903934795.1). Taxonomy (GTDB): domain Bacteria; phylum Pseudomonadota; class Gammaproteobacteria; order Burkholderiales; family Burkholderiaceae_E; genus Quisquiliibacterium. Next base: position 2,921 of record CAIZPE010000130.1, read on the forward strand.
AGGCTGACGGTGTGATGCTTCAGGCGTGGCGTGGGGCAGGGCATGGTCAATCTCCGTCTTTCCGGGCGCCCCCGTCGGAGGCAGCGGTACAGGTCAGGGCAGCAGCAGGCCGAGCAGTTCGCGCGGGGCCTGCACCAGGTGATCGGCACCCCAGGCTGGCGGCGGCGGCTCGTCGCCGCAGTAGCCGTAGGCTGCCGCCACGGTGCGCATGCCGGCGGCCTTGCCGGCCTGCACATCCCGGTGATCATCGCCCACATAGACGCACAGGGTCGGATCCACACGGGCCAGCCGTGCCACATGCAGCAGCGGCTCCGGGTGAGGCTTGGCATGCGGCGTGGTGTCGCCACCGACCGCACCGACGCAGCGATGCAGCAGCCCGAGCTCGGCGAGGATCGGTCGGACATAGCGTTCGACCTTGTTGCTCACCACGCCCCAGGCGATGCCGCGTTGCTCCAGCCCGGCGAGCAGATCGGCCATGCCCTCGAAGAGGCAGGTGTGCACGCACATGGCGGCTTCATAGCGGGAGAGGAAATCCAGCCGCAGGGCCTCGTAGCCCTCATCCTGCGGGCCGACGCCAAGGCCTCGGCCGATCAGACCGCGTGCGCCCATCGAGGCGAAAGGCCGCAGCAGCGAAAGCGGCATCGGCGCCAGGCCGCGTTCCAGCCGCATCGCGTTCACCGGCGCGGCGAGGTCTGCTGCCGTGTCGGCCAGGGTGCCATCGAGGTCGAAGAAGACCGCCGTGGGCGTGAACGCCAGCGCTTCGCCGCGCGCGGCCGGGTGGTCGGCGGACACGCCCTCAGCCCGCGGCATGCGGCTTGCGGAAGGCCGCCAGGTAGTTCACCGAGACATCGTTGGATACCAGCCGGTAGCGTCGAGTGATCGGGTTGTAGGTCAGCCCGATCATCTCGACCAGCTCCAGCCCCGCCTCACGCGCGAAGCCCGCCAGCTCGGCGGGGCGCAGGAACTTGCCGTACTCGTGGGTGCCCTTGGGCAGCAGCCCCAGCACATATTCGGCGCCAACGATCGCGAACAGGAAGGCCTTGGGATTGCGGCTGATCGTCGAGGTGAACACCCAGCCACCGGGCCGTACCAGCGTCGCGCAGGCCCGCACCGTGGAGGCGGGGTCGGGCACATGCTCGAGCATCTCCATGCAGGTGACCACATCGAAGGCGCCGGGCTGTTCGGCGGCGAGGTCTTCGGCGGCCACCCGGCGATAGCTCACCGGCACGCCGCTTTCCAGGCCATGCAGTTCGGCCACCCGCAGCGGCTTGTCTGCGAGGTCGATGCCGGTGACGCGGGCACCGCGTGCCGCCATCGACTCGGCCAGGATACCGCCGCCGCAACCCACATCGACTGCGGTGCTGCCGGCAAGCCCTGCCAGTCGGTCGATCCAGTCGAGCCGCAGGGGGTTGATCTCGTGCAGCGGGCGGAACTCGGAGCCGGGGTCCCACCAGCGCGCGGCCAGTGCCTGGAACTTGGCGAGTTCGGCCGGATCGGCGTTCAGCGCGGACGGGTGAGGTGCAGAGGTTTCGGTCATGCTCCGGATTCTATCGGGAGCCACCGGTCATGCCGGTCGGTGCCATGAAAAAGCCCCGCCGAAGCGGGGCTTTTGCAGGAGGCAGACCCGATTACTTCTTGGGACGGGTGCCAACCACCTCGATTTCCACGCGACGATTCTTGGCGCGGCCCTCGGTGGTCTTGTTGTCGGCGGTGGGCTGCTTCTCGCCCTTGCCTTCGGTGTAGACGCGGTTGGCTTCGACGCCCTTGCTCACCAGGTAGGCCTTGACGGACTCGGCACGCTTGACCGACAGCTTCTGGTTGTAGGCATCGGTGCCCACGGCATCGGTGTGACCCACGGCGATGATCACCTCGAGGGTGATGGCCTTCAGCTTGCCGCTGAGGTCATCGAGCTTGGCCTTGCCCTCGGGCTTGAGGACCGACTTGTCGAAGTCGAAGAAGGCGTCGGCGGCGAAGGTGACTTTCTCGCTGGTGGGCGCAGCCGGGGCGGGCGCGGGACGCGGCGCCGGAGCGGGGGCGGGGGCCGGCGGGGTCACCTGGCGGGGAGCCGGGGCCGGAGCCGCGACCGGCGGGGGCGCCATCGGGCTGGGGGCGGGAGCCGGCGCAGCCTTGGGCAGCAGGTCGTCATCGCAGCCGGCGATGGCGTTCGCGGGGGTGAAATAACCGGTGCGCCAGCACAGGCCGGTGGCGTTCTTGACGACCGATGCGTCGGGGCTCAGCACATAGCCGCTGTTCTGCGGGTTGGCCTTCTGCGCGTGGGCGGCGGTGGACGCCATGAGTGCTGCGGCAACCAGGGCAGCGATTTGGACCGGTTTGTTCATGTTTCTCCTCTCGGTAGGTTCCGTGACAGGGCGCCAGCGGCAGAAATCAGCTGCCAGGGTGGCACACACCGGCCGGCAAGGTATCGACCACGCGATTGTGCCACAGCCGTCCCCGGGCTCGCATTTCGGCAAGCCGTTGTTGAGCACGCGCAGACTGGAGTTGTCGCGCTCGGACAA
>CAIZPE010000131.1 GCA_903934795.1 uncultured bacterium
GCCCTCGAACACCGGCTGGCCGCTCACCGGCGATCGCTATCCCGAGGTCACCTACCATGACGCGGTGCGGGTGCAGGAGCGCCTGCTCGCCGAGGTCTTCGGGGTGGAGCGGGTGCGGCTGGTCTATGGCTGGTCGATGGGCGGCATGCAGGCCTACCACTGGGCGAGCCTGTTCGGCGAGCGGGTCGAGCGCATCGCGGTGGTCTGCGGATCGGCGCGCTGCGCGCCGCACAACGCGGTGTTCATCGACGCGGTGCGGGCCGCCCTCACCGCCGATCCGGCCTGGCGCGACGGCGTCTTCCACGAGCGGCCGGTGCGCGGCTTCCGGGCGATGGCGCGCCTGTACGCCACCATGGCGCTGTCGCAGGACTTCTACCGCGACGAGCTCTGGCGCGGCATGGGCTTCAGCTCGCAGGAGGACTTCCTGGTGCGCAGCTGGGAGACGGTGTTCTCGCGCCGCGATCCGGCCGATCTGCTCGCGCAGCTCTGGACCTGGCAGCACGGCGACATCGCGGCGCAGCCGCGCTACCGCGGCGACCTGCCGGCGGCGCTGCGCGACATCAGCGCGCGGGTGCTGCTGATGCCCTGCGACCAGGACGCCTACTTCCGGGTGGAGGACAGCCGCCGCGAGCTCGCGCACCTGCGCCGCGGCGAGCTGCGGCCCATTGTCTCGCCCTGGGGACACCGGGCCGGCAACCCGGTGGCCAGCCCTGCCGACGAGGCCTTCATCCGCGAGGCGGTGCAGGCGCTGCTCGCCGACTGAGCGGCACGCCGGCCTGGCTCAGGCCTGCGCCAGCGCGGTTTCGGCGAGCTTCACCCAGTAGGCGGCGCCGGTGGACAGGATGCCGTCGTTGAAGTCGTAGCCGGGGTTGTGGACCATGCAGCCGCCCTCGCTGCCGGTGCCGTTGCCGATCCACACATAGCAGCCCGGCTTGGAAAGCAGCATCCAGGCGAAGTCTTCCGAGCCCATCGCCGGGCGCGGGTCACGGTTGACGCGATCGGGGCCGACCAGCGCCTCGGCCACGCGCGTGCACAGGGCGGCCTGCTCGGCGTGGTTGACGGTGGGCGGGTAGCGGCGCTCATAGCGGACATGGATCTCGGCGCCGTGCGAGGCCGCGGTGCCGGCGCACAGCTCGCGGATGCGCGATTCGATCAGGTCCTGCACCCGGGTGTCGAAGGCGCGCACCGTGCCGCCGAGCACCGCCTCGTTGGGGATCACATTCCAGGCCGAGCCGGAGTGGAACTTGGTCACCGACAGCACCGCGGGGTCGATGGGATCGACATTGCGGCTGACCACGGTCTGCAGCTTCTGGGTGAGCTCGGCGCCGATCACGATCGGGTCGATGCCCTTGTGCGGCATGGCGCCGTGCGCGCCGCGGCCGGTGATGGTGATCTCGAACATGTCGTAGGAGGCCATCATCGGGCCGGCCTTGACCGCGATGTGACCGGCCGGGATGCCGGGGATGTTGTGCATGCCGAACACCGCCTGCATGGGGAAGCGCTCGAACAGACCCTCCTCGACCATCACGCGGGCGCCGCCCTCGTTCTCTTCGGCCGGCTGGAAGATCACATAGACCGTGCCGTCGAACGCGCGGGTGCGGGCGAGATGCCGGGCCGCGCCCAGCAGCATGGCGGTGTGGCCGTCGTGGCCGCAGGCATGGTGCTTGCCGGCGTTGCGCGAGGCCCAGGGCAGCCCGGTGCCTTCCTGCATGTCGAGCGCGTCCATGTCGGCGCGCAGGCCGATGGCCGCGCCGCCCGGGCCGTTGCGGCCATGGATCACGCCGACCACGCCGGTGCGGGCGATGCCCTCGTGCACCTCGTCGACGCCGAAGGAGCGCAGGCGCTGCACCACATAGGCGGCGGTACCCACCTCTTCGAAGGCGGTCTCGGGGTTGGCATGGATGTGGCGGCGCCACTCGGTCATCTGCGGCAGGTACTGGCCGATGTCCTCGATGATGCGGACTGCGTCGTTGGCGCCCATGGCGGGGTTCCTTTGCGGGGTGGGTCAGCGTTGCGGTGCCCGGACTTTATCGCAGCCTCGGCGCATTCGGCGAGGGCTGGGGGTCGAGGCTGAGCAGGAAGGCGAGCAGATCGGCGCGCTGGGCCGGGCTCAGGCGCAGCGGACGCAGCAGCGACTCGCCGTCGGCATGCAGCCGCTCGGTGTCGATGCGGTCGTAGTGGTCGATCACCGCCGCCAGGCTCGGCAGGCGGCCGTCGTGCATGTAGGGCGCGCTCGCCGAGAGCCCGCGCAGGCTCGGCGTGCGCCACTCGCCGAAGTTGCGGTGCTGCGGATTCACCGTGCGGGTCTTGAGCGCCGGATCGCGTTCGGGCGGCGTGCCGGGCGGGGGCGGATCGGCGAAGCCGCCGCCCAGGTTGTGGCGATCGGCGAGCAGGCGCCGCAGCCCGGCATGGCGGCCGGGATCGACCTGACCGGGTCCGGTCATGAAGGGCATGCCGATGTCGTGGAATTCGCCGTTGGAGAAGGCCGGGCCGACATGGCAGAGATGGCAGCGACCCTCGCCGATGAACAGGCGCAGCCCGCGCAGCGCGGCCGCGGGGTAGCGCGCCGTCGCGGCGTGGTCGTCGCGGGCGAGCGCATCGCGGAAGTCGTCGAAGGCGGTGCGCGGTGAGCGCAGGCTGGCCAGCCAGGCCCCGATCGCCTTGGCGGCGTCGACCAGATCGGCCTCGTCGGGCGGGGTGCCTGGCGGGAAGGCGCCGGGGCCGGCCGCGGCACGGGCGCGGGCGAGCAATTCGGCCAGCGCCGGCCGCTCGCGGATGGCGCGTGCCACCCCCGCGGCCGTGGTGCCCATCTCGCGCGGATCGAGCAGCGGGCGCAGGCTGGCTGCCCAGAGGCTGTCGCTGCCCCCGTCCCAGCCGAACCAGCGTTGCAGGGCGAGGTCGTTCAGTCCCTGGGTGTTGCGTGCCAGCGGGGCGCGCCCCTGCGCGGTCGGCAGGCCGTCGGTGAAGCCGCGCGCCGGGTCGTGGCAGCTGCGGCAGGCCAGGCGGCCATCGCCCGACAGCGCCGGCTCGTCAAAGAGCAGGCGCCCGAGCGCCTGGGCTGGCGCCAGTCCCGAGAACCGGTTGCCGGGGTCGCCCGGGGTGGCGCCCGGCCAGGGACCGTGCGAGAGCACCTGCGCGCGCTCGGCCGGGCTGAGGGGCAGCCCGGGCGGCTCGGTACCGGCCCGGGCCAGCAGCGGGGTGCCGGGCAGCGCGGGCGCGAGGCTCGTCAGGGCCACGGCTACGGCCATGGCCAGCAACAGCCTGCCCGCCCGAGGGCTCATGGCAGCCGGATCTCCTGCGTGAGCCGCTGGCCGCCACCCGGCCCGCGGGCCTCGAGCACCAGTTCCCAGCGGCCCGGCATGTGCATGAGCAGACCGTCGGCCTGGAAGTGACGCTCATCGAGGCGGCGCACCTGCGGCCGGTAGTTCATGCCGTGGCGGTGCTCCGGCATGGTCGCGTCCACGCCCAGGCTGTCGATGCGCCGGCCCGGCTCGCCGGGGCATAGCGCGATGTGCAGCGAGAAGCGCTCGCCCACGCGCGGGGCCGGCGGATCGGCGCGCACGCTCATGGCCATGCCCGGCGCGCTCAGGCGCCAGCCTCCAGTCGGAGCCGGGCAGTCTGCGTCGGCTGCAGCGGCGCGATGAGCCTGCCACACCGGCAGCAGCAGCGCCTCGGCGTTGCGCCAGGCGATGCGCTCGGCCAGCGCTGGCGGCAGCGCCGCCAGCCAGCCGCGCGCCCACTCGGCGTGGGCCGGGATGTAGTGCAGGCGTTCCGGCGTGAAGGTGTCGGTGCCGAGCATGAATCGCTCGGGGAACTCCTCGAAGGCCGCGCGCCAGTCGGGATCGACCTCGCCACGGCTGCCCGGGTCGTTGCGGAAGGCGAGGTCGGCCCACAGCTGCGGATGGCGGCGCAGCATCTCGCGCACCGCGGCCGGCCGCTCGAAGCCGGCATGCGCCCACAGGATGCGCGCCTGCGGGTACTGCGCGAACAGGCGCTCGATGGCATCGGCATCGGAGTGGGCATGCAGGATGAGCCGGTGCTCGCGGGCGAGCGCGACCATGCGCCGCGGCACCGGCAGGTCGGCGTCGGCGCCATACAGATGGAACTCGCCGATCGCGGCGTAGCGGAAGCGCCGCAGCCGGTCCTCGAGGTGGGGGATGATCGACGGGTCGCGGGTCCAGCCCGAGGCGTCGGCGCGGGTCCGGTAGGGCCGCAGGCTGGGCACCACCAGCTCGGGCGCGGCCTGGTGCAGGCGCTGCGTGCCCTCATCGTCGGAACTGGACACCAGCGCCAGCCGCAGACCGGCCTGACGCATCAGGCCGATCACCTCGGCCGTGGGCACCAGCGCCCAGGCGTCGTGGCTGTAGTGGATGTGGGCGTCGGCGATCGGCAGGCCGGCCGCGGTTGCCGTGCCGGTCAGCGGCAAGGCCAGCAGGGCGGCGAAGCAGGTCGGGGAAAGTCGGCGGGCGAGCCGCCGCAGCAGGGAGGATTGAGGTCGCATGCGCATCCTGCAGGGCATCGGTCAGGGGTCACGATAGCCGAAGCGATGCCCGGGGCGCTTAAACTGCCGCCCATCGCCGCGCCCACCGGAGCCCCACCATGCCGCGTTTCGCCGCCAATCTCTCCATGATGTACACCGAGGTGCCGTTCCTCGATCGTTTCGCGGCCTGCGCGCGCGACGGCTTCCGCGCGGTGGAGTTCCTGTTCCCCTACGAGCATCCCGCCGCCGAGATCGCCGCCCGGCTGCGCGACAACGGCCTGCAGCAGGTGCTGTTCAACGCCCCGCCCGGCGACTTCGGCGCCGGCGAGCGCGGCATCGCCAGCCTGTCTGGCCGCGAGGACGAGTTCCGCCGCGGCATCGACACCGCGATCGAGTACGCCGCGGCGCTGGGCTGTCCGCGGCTGCATGTCATGGCCGGCCTGGTGCGCGATCCGTCGCAGCGGCAGGCGCAGTGGGCTCTCTACGCCGAGCGCCTTGCCTGGGCCGCGCAGCGTCTGGCGCAGGCCGGGCTCGACACCCTGATCGAGCCGATCAACACCCGCGACATCCCCGGCTACCTGCTCAACACCCAGGCCCAGGCCCATGACCTGCGCGCGCAGATCGGGCAGCCGCGGCTCAAGGTGCAGATGGACCTCTATCACTGCCAGATCGTCGAGGGCGATGTGGCCATGAAGATCCGCCGCCACATCGACGGCGTGGGCCATGTGCAGATCGCCGGCGTGCCGCAGCGCCACGAGCCCGACCTGGGCGAGCTGCACCATCCCTATCTTTTCGCCGTGCTCGACGAGGTCGGCTACACCGGCTGGATCGGCTGCGAGTACCGGCCGCGGGCCGGCACCAGCGCCGGGCTGGGCTGGATCCGGCCCTGGCTGCCATTGGTGTCAGAATGACGGGTTCGGCCTCTTTCGCGCCCCGCCCCGCCGTGACACCCGCCCCCACCCTGCACCAGTCCACGCTGCATTCCCTGCCGCTGCTTGGCCGCGGCAAGGTCCGCGACAACTACGCGCTCGGCGAAGACCGCCTGCTGATCGTCACCTCCGACCGGCTCTCGGCCTTCGATGTGGTGATGGCCGAGCCCATCCCTGACAAGGGCCGGGTGCTCAACCGCATGGCGCTCTTCTGGTTCGATCGGCTGGCCGATGTGGTGCCCAACCATCTCACCGGCATCGACCCCGAGACCGTGGTGGCGGCCGATGAGCGCGCACAGGTGCGCGACCGGGCCATGGTGGTCAAGCGGCTGCGGCCGATCCTGGTCGAGGCGGTGGTGCGCGGTTACCTGATCGGTTCCGGCTGGAAGGACTACCAGGCCAGCGGCGCGGTCTGCGGCATCCGGCTGCCGGCCGGCCTCGCGCAGGCCGAGCGGCTGCCCGAGCCGATCTTCACGCCCGCGGCCAAGGCCGAGCGCGGCGAGCACGACGAGAACATCGGCTTCGACGAGATGTCGGCGCGCATCGGCGCCGCCCTTGCGCAGCAGATCCGCGAGATCAGCCTCGAGCTCTACCGGCGCGCGAGCGAGTACGCGGCCACCCGCGGCATCCTGATCGCCGACACCAAGTTCGAGTTCGGGCTCGATGACGCCGGCCGGCTGCACCTCATGGACGAGGTGCTCACCGCCGACTCCTCGCGCTTCTGGCCGGCCGACAGCTACCGGCCCGGCATCTCGCCGCCGTCCTTCGACAAGCAGTTCGTGCGCGACTACCTCGAGGGTCTCGACTGGGACAAGCGCCCGCCCGCGCCGCCGCTGCCGCCCGAGGTGATCGCGCGCACCGCCGACAAGTACCGCGAGGCGCTGGTGCGCATCACCGGCCGCGGGCTCGACTGAACCGGGGAGATCCGATGAGCGACGCACAGCCCCTGGTGGGGGTGGTGATGGGCAGCAGCAGCGACTGGGAGGTCATGCAGCACGCGGTGGCCATCCTCGCCGAACTGCAGGTGCCTCATGAGGCTGCGGTGGTGTCGGCCCACCGCATGCCCGACGAGATGTTCCGCTATGCCGAGCAGGCCGCCGGGCGCGGCCTGCGTGCGATCGTCGCCGGCGCCGGCGGCGCGGCCCACCTGCCGGGCATGCTGGCCGCCAAGACCCTGGTGCCGGTCTACGGCGTGCCGGTGCCCTCGCGCTACCTGCGCGGCGAAGACTCCCTGCTGTCCATCGTGCAGATGCCGCGCGGCGTGCCGGTGGCCACCTTCGCCATCGGCGAGGCCGGGGCGGCCAATGCCGCGCTGCACGCGGTGGCGGCCATCGCCCTGACCGATGCCGCGCTCGCGCAGCGACTGGCCGCCTACCGGGCTCGCCAGACCGCCGCGGCGCAGGCCATGCGCGTGCCCCCGGCATGAGTGCGGGTGCCTGGCTGACCGCGCCGCTGCCGCCCGGCAGCTGGCTGGGCGTGCTCGGCGGCGGCCAGCTCGGCCGCATGTTCTGCGCGGCCGCGCAGGCCATGGGCTACCGGGTGTGCGTGCTCGACCCCGACCCGGCCAGCCCCGCCGGCGCCGTGGCCGACCGCCATCTGCGCGCCGGCTACCTCGACGCATCGGCGCTCGACGAGCTGGCCGCGCTGTGCGGCGCGGTCACCACCGAGTTCGAGAATGTGCCTGCGGCGGCGCTCGAACGCCTCGCGCAGCGCCGCCCCGTGGCCCCGGCTGCGGCCTGCGTGGCAGTGGCCCAGGACCGCATCGCCGAGAAGACCTTCGCCACCGGCTGCGGCCTGCCGGTGGCGCCCTGGATCGCGGTCCGCCGCGAAGCCGATCTGGCCGAGGCCGGTCCGGCCTGCTTTCCCGGCATCCTGAAGGCCGCGCGCCTGGGCTATGACGGCAAGGGTCAGGCCCGGGTGGCCGATCGGGAGCAGGCGCGCGCGGCCTTTGCCGCGATGGGCGGGGTGCCCTGCGTGCTCGAGCGCCAGCTCGCCCTCGCCCTCGAGCTCTCGGTGCTGGTCGCCCGTGGCTTCGACGGCCGCTGCACGGTGTTTCCGGTGGCCGAAAACGAGCACCGCAACGGCATCCTGGCGCGCAGCATCGTGCCGGCCCGGGTGCCCGAGGCGGTGGCCGCGCAGGCGATCGAGGCCGCCGGCCGGCTCGCGCAGGCCCTGGGCTATGTCGGCGTGCTCTGCGTGGAGTTCTTCCTGCTGGCCGACGGCAGCCTGGTGGTCAACGAGATGGCGCCGCGGCCGCACAACTCCGGGCACTGGTCGATCGATGCCTGCGTGAGCAGCCAGTTCGAGCAGCAGGCCCGGGTGCTGGCCGGCTGGCCGGCGGGCGGCACCCGGCAGCTCGCGCCGGCGGTCATGCTCAACCTGCTCGGCGATCTCTGGTTCCCGCAGCCGGGCGGCCCGGCGCGCGAACCCGACTGGGCTCGGGTGCTGGCCCAGCCCGAGGCCAAGCTGCATCTCTACGGCAAGCATGAGCCACGCCCCGGTCGCAAGATGGGCCACATCACGGTCATGGCCGACACCGCCGAGGCGGCGTGGTCGCTTGCCCTGCGCCTGGAGCGCGAGCTCGGGCCCGGCGCCGGCGCGGCGGGCCACTGAACCCGCCACCGCCGTCATGCCGATCCTGCCCGCCGAGCCCGCGGTCATCGAGCGCGCCGCGCAGATGCTGCACGAGGGCGGTGTGGTGGCCCTGCCCACCGAGACCGTGTACGGCCTGGGCGCCGATGCCGGCAGCCCCGAGGGCGTGGCGCAGGTCTACCGCATCAAGGGCCGGCCGACCGATCACCCGCTGATCGTGCATGTGCTCGACATCGCACAGGCCGGCTTCTGGGCGCTGCCCGATCCCCGCGCCGAGGCGCTGGCCCGGGCGTTCTGGCCCGGGCCGCTCACCCTGATCCTGCGCCGCGCGCCAGGCGCGCCGGCGGCGGCCTGCGGTGGTGAGTCCACCATCGGTCTGCGCGCGCCTTCGCATCCGGTGGCGCGCGCGCTGCTGGTGGCGCTGCGCGCGCTGGGCGGGCAGGGCATCGCCGCGCCCTCGGCCAACCGCTTCGGGCGGGTGAGCCCCACCCGCGCCGCCCATGTGCAAGCCGACCTTGGCGACGAGGTGCCGCTGATCATCGACGGCGGCGAGTGCGTGGTGGGTCTGGAGTCCACCATCGTCGATCTGTCCCGGCCGCAGGCCGCGCTGCTGCGGCCCGGCGGCATCGATGCCGCCGCCATCGCAGCGGTGCTCGGTGCGCCCCTGCGCGCCCGCGACGCGCAGGCGCCGCGGGCTTCGGGCACGCTGGCCGCGCACTATGCGCCGCGCACGCCGCTCGAGCTGGTCGCGCCGGCC
>CAIZPE010000132.1 GCA_903934795.1 uncultured bacterium
CAAGCCAGCACGCCCGCCTTGCAGCCGACCGCGGGCCGACAGATCGTCGAAGGCATCGGGCTGTCGTACTTCGAGTGGCATGCCGCGTTGCGCGGGCACGCCCCGAGCCTGCTGCTGGTCCATGCCACGGGCTTTCACGGCCGGGTCTGGGACCGCATGATCAGCCACCTGCCGGCGCGTCACCTGATCGCGCTCGAGCAGCGCGGCCACGGCCGCAGCGACGCCGCGCCCATCGAGCACTGGTCGGTCTTCGGCAGGGACATCGCGGGCTTTGCGGCGGCGCAGTCGTTGCAGGGTGCGGTGGGCATCGGCCACAGCATGGGTGCCCACGGCCTGGTGCAGGCGGCGGCGATCGACCCCGCGCGCTTCTCGCGGCTGATCCTGCTCGATCCGGTGATCGCCGAGCCGGGCGCCTACCACGCGCCGCCGCCGGTGTTTCCCGGCGGCATGCATCCGGCGGCCAGGCGCCAGTCGCGTTTCGCCTCGGTGCAGGCGATGCTCGAACGATTCGCCACGCGCGCGCCCTACAGCGCCTTCGATCCGCAGGCGCTGCGCGACTACTGCGAGCATGGCCTGCGGCCGGCCGCCGACGGCGAGGGGCTGGAGCTCGCCTGTGCGCCGCAGACCGAGGCGCGGGTCTACATGACCGGGCGCGGCAACCCGGGCGTGTACGCGAGCATCCGCGCGCTGACCATCCCGGTGCTGATCATCCGGGCGCGGCTGCCCACCCCGGACCGCAATCCCTTCGACTATTCCTTCTCGCCCACCTGGCCGGGCCTGGTCGGCGAGTTCCGGCAGGGTCGCGAAATCCATCTCGCCGACCACAGCCACTTCCTGCCCCTGGAAGACCCGGCCCTGATCGCCCGCCTGATCACCGAGGAACTCGCCGGCGCCGCGCCCCGCGGCTGAGCCATCGCCAGCGCGCCGGCCGGCACGGCAGGCCGCCGCTAGCCGGCGGGTTGCGCGGCCAGCGCCATCACGCGCCGGGCGAGCTCCGGCGCCGCCAGACTGCCGATGTCCAGCGGCTCGCAGACCTGCACCGCGCGGGCGGTGGCAGGCGCAAGATGCGCACGCAGTTCGCCCAGGAAGGGGTTGGAAGCGAGCAGCATCAGGGTCTGGAAACGGTGCTGCGCGAGCGCGGCATCGAGGTACACCGCCAGCTCGCGCGCGAAGTGCTCGCGCTCCTTGTGGCGGGCGTCGGTGCGCGGACCGAACGAGGCACCGCCGCTGCCGCCATCGCCGGTGCTGCGCTGGGTGTGGCCGCCGCGCTCCTCGCCGAGATCGGCGGGGTGCGCCCGACCACCGGCGTGAACGAAGTCCTCCAGCTCGATCAGCCGCCCGGCCTCGCGATCGACCTCGAAGAGCCGCGCGCGCGAGGCATTGGCCAGCAGGGCCCAGGGGTGTTTGCTCGTCATCGTCGATCCTCGTGCCGGTCTGCCCGCCGCCCGCCGGCTGGCCCGCTCCGCCACCGGCCGATGGTGAGCCCGCAACCCTGACACGGCCTTGCGCCAGCGCAAGGCCGGCCGGGGTTCAGGCCCCGCGCACCCGGGCTTCCAGCAGCTTGGCGGCGGTGATGTCCAGGCAGGTGACCAGGGCGCCGCGCACCTGGCCGGCATCATCGCGGTAGGGGCTGATGCGTACCGAGTACCAGCGCCCGTCGCGCGAGGGCACGGCCTTCTCGCGGGGGGTCAGCTCGCGCAGCACCGCGGCGAGGTCGGCCGGAAGATCGGGGTAGGCGAGCGTGCCGCTCAGCTCGGCGATCGGCCGACCGATATCGCCCTCGCGCAGGCGGAAGATGCGCCGACCGTGCTCGGTGTAGCGCCGCACATTCAGCTCCGCGTCGAGAAAGAGCGTGGCCACATCCAGGCTATCGAGGAGGTTGCGCATGTCGCTGCGCGCGAGCGCGAGCTCGTCGACGCGGGCCTGCAGCTCGGCATTGACCGCGTGCAGCTCCTCGTTCATGGCCTGCAGCTCCTCCTTGGAGCTGGTGAGCTCCTCGTTGGTGGACTGCAGCTCCTCGTTGCTCGACTGCAGCTCCTCGTTGGCGGCCTGAAGTTCCTCGCGCGAGCTGCGCATCTCGTCGCGCATCAGGCGCAGGCGCTCGCGGTTGAAGATGAGCTCCTGGCCGGCGTCGGCGCCGGCGTCGGCGCCGGCGGGGACCGATGCCGGGACCGGAGCCTGCGCCGTCGCCGTCGCCGGCGTGGCGGGCACGGCACTGGCCGGCTGCGCCTGGAAGACCACCAGCAGCGTGCCCTCCAGACCGGCCGGCTCGTGCAGGCGACGCACCAGCACATCCACCGGCGCCGCCCCGGCGTCGTCCGCGGGTATCAGCCCGGTCAGGCGCAAGGGCTCGTCCTGCACGGCGATCCGGGCGAGCGCGGCCGACAGCGGCTCGCGGATGCCGGGTCGCGCCATCGCATGAAGATTCCAGTTGGCCTTGCCGGCGGCCGGCTCGAGCCAGCGGCCGGTGCGGCCGTGGATGTAGAGGATGTCACCGGCTGCACTCACCAGCACCGCCGGCGGCGTGAGCTCGTGCAGCAGCACCTGGTCGGCGAGCGACTGCAGGTTGACGGACGGGATGTCGGGGTCAGGCACGGCAGGCTCCTTGGGGGCGATCGCCCGATCGTGAGGACGCAGGGGCAGGCCGGGCACCGCCAGCGCACCCGGTGCCGGCCGGCGACGGAACAGCCGCAGACGGGCATCGATCGGCTCGAACAGGTCGGCGCCGCGCCCGACCGACTCGGAGCTGCCCAGGAGCAGCACGCCGCCGGGCCGCAGGCCGTAGTGAAAGAGCGGCAGCAGACGCTCCTGCAGCGGCAGCGTCAGGTAGATCATCAGGTTGCGGCAGCTGATCAGGTCGAGCCGCGTGAAGGGCGGGTCGGCGAGCAGATCGTGGGTGGCGAAGACCACGCTCTCGCGCACGCTCTTGCCGATGCGCCAGCCCTCGCCGGCACGCGTGAAGTAACGCTGCAGGCGCACCGGGGAGACCTCGCGTGCGATCGCCGCCGGGAACACGCCACGCCGGGCGCGCACGATCGCATCCTCGGAAAGATCGGTGGCAAAGATCTGCACCGCCGGCGCGGCCTCGCGGGAGGGCGCATCGGCGGCCTGCAGCAGCTCATGCAGGGCGATGGCCAGCGAATAGGCCTCCTCGCCGGTGGAGCAGCCCGCCACCCAGACGCGCAGCGGCCGCTGCGGCGAGGCCTCGGCGATCAGTGCGGGCAGCACCTGCGCCTGCAGGGCCTGCCACACCGGGGTGTCGCGAAAGAATCCGGTCACGCCGATCAGCAGCTCGCGCTCGAGCAGCGCGCGCTCCTGCGGGTTGCCGCGCAGCCGCTCGACATAGTCGGCCAGGCCCGCCAGGCCGTGCAGCGCCATCCGCCGCTCGATGCGCCGCTGCAGGGTGCTGGTGCGGTACTCGGAGAAGTCGTGGTTGCCGCCCTCGCGCAGCACACGCAGGACCGCATCGAGCGCATCGGGCGGATCGCGATCGGGCCCGGCACCGGCCGCCAGCAGCGCGGGGATGCGCGCCGGCATGTCCTGCGGCAGGGCCACCAGATCGACGCAGCCGGCGGCGATCGCCTGCGAGGGCATGGGATCGAACTGCGCATCGGCGGGATCCTGCGCCAGGGTGAAGCCGCCCGCGGCGCGGATCGCGCACAGCCCCGCCACGCCGTCGGAGCCGCTGCCCGAGAGCACCACACCCACGGCGCGCGAGCCGAGCGCGCGCGCGATCGAGCCGCAGAAGCGGTCGGCGGGATGATGGCGGCCCAGGGGGTCGGCGGGCGACACCACCCGCAGGCAACCCGACTCGTAGACCAGCGCGGCATTGGGCGGGATCACATGGATGCGCGCGGCGTGCAGCGGCATGCGGTCCTGCGCCTGCACCACCGGCAACGCGGTCTCGCGCTGCAGCAGGCTGACCAGCATGGAGCCGCCGGCCGGATCGAGATGCGCGATCACCACCCAGGCGAGCGGATCGGCCGCAGCCATCGCCGCCACCAGCCGCTTGAGCGGCGCGAGCCCGCCGGCCGACGAGGCCACCGCCACCACCGCCATCGGCATGGCCGGCTCGGGGGCGCGGGCCGGCGGGGCCTGGGGGAAAGCAGGAGCGTGGGCGGAGGAAGGGGGATCGGCAGTCATGATGCGGCAGGCCGCAGACCGGATCGACCCGAGGCCGCGCCATTGGGCGCGGGATCGTTCCCCGCGTCAATCCCCGGCTGCGGTCAAGGGCCGCGAGGCGCGATGCGACGGCGGGTACATGTAGCCGCGATGGAAGGGATAGGCCGACTGCGCGCCGCGCAGGCCGGTGGGGCTGCCCGGGCCCGGGGCGGCCGGTTCGATGAGGCCGTCGGGTCGCGCGGCGAGCAGCTGATGCAGCGAGATCCAGCCGCGCTCGAAAGCCATGGCGCAGCCGGCGAGGTACATGCGATACGCCCGCACCGTGGCCTCGTCGGCGATCGCGCGCGCCTCGGCCAGTCGCGCCTCCAGGCCGTCGGCCCAGGCCCACAGCGTGCGCGCGTAGTGGGGGCGCAGATTCTCGACATCGAGCAGCTCGAGGCCGCCGCGGGCAAGGCTGGCCGCCACCCGCGAGACATGGAAGAGTTCGCCGCCGGGAAAGATGTGCTTCTCGATGAAGTCGCCGATGCCGGCGCCGAGCTGGGCGTTGTCCAGCCCGCCGGCGGTGATGCCGTGGTTCATCACCAGGCCGCCCGGCCGCAGGCGGGTCTGCAGCCCGGCGAAATAGGCATCGAGATGACGACCGCCGACATGCTCGAACATGCCGATGGACGCGATGCGGTCGAAGCGCTCCCGGGCCGGCAGTTCGCGAAAGTCGAGCAGCCGCATCTCGACCCGCCCGCCCAGGCCACGGGCCTCGATCAGCCGCTGCACATGGGCATGCTGGTTGCGCGACAGCGTGATGCCCAGCGCCGACACGCCGTGGTGCTCGGCGGCCCACAGCAGCAGCCCGCCCCAGCCGGCACCGACATCGAGCAGGCGCTGCCCGGGCGCAAGCCGCAGCTTGCGGCAGACATGCTCGAGCTTGGCCTCCTGGGCCCGGGCAAGATCGAAATCCGGCTCGGCATAGTAGGCGCAGGAATAGACCCGCCGTGGATCGAGCCAGAGCGCGAAGAAGTCATCGCCGAGGTCGTAGTGAAAGCGCACCTGCTCGGCGCGCGGCAGCGGCAGGCGTGCGGCCCGGGCCCGCAAGGCGGCGAGCCAGCCGCGCCAGCCGGCGCGCGCGCCATCGGCAACCGGATCGCCGACCAGTTCGCCGGCCGCCGCCATCAGATCGCGCAGCGAGCCGTCGATGTCGAGGCGACCGGCGACATAGGCCTCGGCCACCTCGCCCACGCGGCCCAGGGCGAGCGCGGCCAGCAGGCGGCGATCGCGCAGCCGCAGATGCACCCGGGCCGCAGGCGGACCGGCACGGCCCCCCGGCCACTCGAGGGACAAGGGCGTGGCCAGGGCGGCCAGACGGGCCTGGGCCAACCGGCCGATGCGGCCGGGGGTGAGCAGCAGCGCGGTATCCATGTCGGTGGCCTTCTGACCACGGCGCGTTGCGGACGCGGACGGGTCGAACCCGGGAAGCATCAAGGCTAGGTGAGGGTGCGCCGCCGCTGACTGCGCCGGCTCAAGCCACCGGCGCATCGCCCCGCCCTCCCGCACGCGATCGCCGCAGCGCTGACCGGCCGCAAGCCGACCGGTCACCCCGCATGCTCCCATCCGCCACACGACGGCCGGGCGCGCGCCGGCACCGGCCGGCGACCCGGCCAGGGCGGGAGCGGCGATGGCACGCAGGAACGGGCAATGGATCGGCTATGTGGCGGTCGGGGTGGCGCTGGCGGCGCTGCTGGCGCAGCGGACCTGGTGGCCGGATGCCGGGCCCTCGGCCCTGGTTCCCTACAGCGAGTTCGAGGACGCGCTGCGGGAGGGCCGCGTGGCAGAGGTGGTGATCGGCGAGCAGCAGCTCACCGCCCGGCTGAACGCGCCGGACGCGCAGGGGCGGCGGCTGATCATGGCCACCCGGGTGGAGCCGGCGCTCGCCGAGCGCCTTCAGGGGCATGGCGTGAGCTACCGCCGGGTGGTCGAGCCGACCTGGCTGCGCGACCTGCTCTCCTGGCTGCTGCCGAGCGCGATCTTCTTCGGGCTCTGGTACCTGGTGAGCCGCCGGCTGTCCGAGAAGATGGGCGCGGGCGGCGGCCTGCTGGGCATCGGCCGCAGCCGCGCGCGGGTCTACATGGAGACCCGCACCGGTGTGCGCTTCGCCGATGTGGCCGGGGTGGACGAGGCCAAGGCCGAGCTGCAGGAGGTGGTGGACTTCCTGAAGAACCCCGCGGAGCACGGCCGGCTCGGCGCACGGGTGCCCAAGGGCATCCTGCTCATGGGGCCCACCGGCACCGGCAAGACCCTGCTCGCACGCGCGGTGGCAGGCGAGGCCGGCGTGGCCTTCTTCTCGATCAGCGGGTCGGAGTTCATCGAGCTCTTCGTGGGCGTGGGCGCAGCCCGGGTGCGCGACCTCTTCGAGCAGGCGCGCAGCCATGCGCCGGCGATCATCTTCATCGACGAGCTCGACGCGCTGGGCAAGGCGCGATCGGCCTTCCCCGGCGCAGGCGGACACGACGAACGCGAGCAGACCCTGAACCAGCTGCTGGTCGAACTCGACGGCTTCGATCCGGGCGTGGGCGTGGTGCTGCTGGCCGCGACCAACCGGCCGGAGATCCTCGACCCGGCGCTGCTGCGCGCCGGCCGCTTCGACCGGCAGGTGCTGGTCGACCGGCCCGACCGCGCGGGCCGGCTGGCGATCCTGCAGGTGCATGCCGCGAAGGTGCGCATGGCCGCGGGCGTGGATCTTGACGCGATCGCCGCCCTCACCACCGGGCTGGCCGGCGCCGACCTTGCCAACCTGGTGAACGAGGCGGCGCTGTGCGCCACGCGGCGCCGCGCGCTGGCGGTGGAGCTGCCCGACTTCACCGCGGCCTTCGAGCGCATCGTGGCCGGCATCGAGCGGCGTCATCGCGTGCTGGGTCTGGTGGAGCGGCGCATCGTGGCCTGCCACGAGATGGGCCACGCGATCACCGCGCTGGCCATGCCGGGCGCCGATCGCATCCACAAGGTGTCGATCGTGCCTCACGGCGTGGGTGCGCTCGGCTACACGCTGCAGCGGCCGGGCGAGGACCGTCATCTGGCGAGCCGCACCGAACTGGTCAACCGCATCGCGGTGCTGATGGGCGGACGCGCGGCCGAAAGGCTGGTGTTCGGCGAGATCTCCACCGGCGCGGCCGATGACATCGCCAAGGCGACCGACATCGCGCGCGACATGGTGATGCGCTACGGCATGGACGAGACCCTGGGCTGCGTGGCCTACGCGGCGCCGTCGCCACGCTTCCTGGTCCTGCCCGAGATGCCATCGCTCGCCGGTGCGATGGCCAGCCCGGAGACGGCGCGGCGCATCGACGAGGCGGTGCGCGCCATCGTCGAGTCGGCCTTCAACCGGGCCACCGAGGTGCTGAGGGAACGGCGCGCAGTGCTCGATCGCTGCGCCGCAGCGCTGGTCGAGCGCGAGACGCTCGACGAGGAGGAGATCCGCCAGCTGATGGCCGCGCCATCGTCGCCGGCGTGAGCGCGACGGGCCGCCGCGGGCCCGTCGCGCGGCGCGGGCTCAGGCCGGCACCGCCGAGAACGCGTCGCGACGCGCCGCCCCGGGCAGCGCATCGACCGGCATCGCCATCAGGCGGCTGGGGTCTTCGATCAGGCCGCGGGTGCTGCGCGAGAACGCGCGCAGGCGCGGCATGTCGAGGATCTCGATGTCGCGGTTGTTGACCCGCAGGCAGCCCCAGGCGGCCAGCGCGCTGAACGAGCGGCTGACGGTGGCATGGGCCACGCCGAGATAGCTGGCGATGTCGCTGCGGCTCATGCGCAGATAGAGGCGCCGCGGCGACTGCCCGCAGGCCTGCATGCGCTCGGACATCTGCACCAGGAAGCGGGCCAGACGGACATCGGCGGCCACCGCGGCCATGACATCGGCGATGTCGGCGCGGGCGGTGAGCTGCCGGCTCACCGCAAGATGCAGCACACGATCGAGCGCCGGCGCGCGCTGCGCCAGCGTGAAGATGTCCTGGATGCGCACCGCGAACACCCGCGAGTCCTCGAGCGCGATCGCGGCGGTGGGATGCTGCCCCATGCACACCGAATCGAAGCCGAGCAGCTCGCCGCGGCGAACGAAGCCGAGCACCTGCTCGTAGCCATCCTCGGCGGTGCGGATGCTCTTGAACGAACCGATGTTCACGAAATAGATCGACTCGGCCTGCGTGCCCTCGTGGTAGAGCGTGGCGCCGGCCCGCACGCGGCGCATCGCCACCGGATAGGCATCGCCCAGGGCGTTGTCGATCGCCTCGGCGCCCATCAGGCGCAGCAGCTCGGTGAGCGTGCTGGTCGCCAGTGCATCGGCCTGCCGCGCCCCGTCGGTGCGAGCGGCTCGGGAGGAGGAAGTCGGGTTGGCTGCGTTCTCGGTGTGGGTCATGCTGTTCTCCGGGGTTGGCAATCGGCCGACGGCGCGGCGCGTGGGATCCACTGTCGCCCAGCCGCGGGTTCGCCGCCATCGGAGGCCCGGCGGAGTTCCGCGGGAAAAACTCCGACAGGCGCAGCCGGTATCCCGATCGGTGGTAGGAATTTTCCGAACAGGGGCGACAGACGGTCGCCCGGAAAGCATGAAGGCTTGCGATGGCGCAAGGCCCCGGCTGGTATCCTGACCGTAGACTTGAACGCGTCACCTCGGCGCAATGTCTGGAGGCTCATGTCCTCGATTCCCAGGGCCTGCTGCAGCCCCCCCACCCCGAGCGCATCGGGCAGCCAAACCGCCCTGACCGACGCCAATCTGGTCATCGATCCCCAGGGCCGCATCCTCATGGCCGATGCCCCCGCCGCTGGCCTGTTCAGCCAGGCTTCGGGCTCGCTCATCGGAAAAAGACTCCCGGACTGCCTGACGCCCGACTCCGCCGAACGGCTGCATCTGGCGCTTGCCCGCAGCGCCGAGGCGCTGCCGGTCGCGGGGCTCTGGCTCACCCCCGCCGGCATGAGCGCTGCCCAACGCCTGCAGGCAAGCCTGAGCACCGCACGACTGGACACCGCGTCCGGCGCGCAGCCGGTGGCCTGCCTGCGTCTGCATCGACCGGCGCCCGACGAGTCGCTCACCGAGCAGATCGCGGCGCTGCGAACCCGGCAGATGCAGCTCTTCGACCAGACCCCCACGGCGGCCATCGTCTGCAAGAATGCGGTGATCGGATACGCCAACCGCCGCGCGGTGGCGCTGTTCGGCGCGGCCGGTGTCGAATCCCTGGTGGGCCGGCATTGCCATGATCTGGTGGCGCCAGCATGCCGATCGCGGCTTGACCAGTATGTTGCGCAGGCGATGGCTGGCGACCCCGAGGTGCCCATGGTGCAGCTCACCATCAACCGGCTTGACGGCCACCAGCGACAGGCCGAGATCGTGGTGGCCACGCTGCCGGGCTATGGCGACGATCTCACGCTGGCGCTGCTGCACGATGTCACACGGCACAACGGCGAGCGGCTCGAACTCGAGCGCTCGCGCGCCGAGTTGCGCAGCCTCTCGGGCAGCCTGGTGGAGGCGCGCGAGGAAGAGCGCCGGCGCATCGCCCGCGAGCTGCATGATGACCTCGGCCAGCGGCTGTCCTGGATGAAGATGGAGCTGAGCGACATCGCCGACCACGGCAGCCGGCCCGCCACCCGCGCCCGCATGGCTGCCATGCTCGAGCTGCTCGACGAGACCATGGCCTCGCTGCGACGCATCTCGGCCGACATGCGTCCGCTGATGCTCGATGACCTCGGCCTGAATGCGGCGGTGGAATGGCTTGGCCGGGAAGCCTCGCGGCGCATGGGCATCGAGGTCACGGCAAGCCTCGGCGAGGTCGAGCCCGAGATTGACGACCGCACGGCCACCACCGTCTACCGGATCGTGCAGGAGGCGCTGACCAACATCGGCCGCCATGCCCGCGCCACCGATGCCCGGATCACCATCGAGCAGCAGGCAGGTGAGCTCGTCCTCACCGTGAAGGACAACGGCACGGGCTTTCCCAACAGCGCGGTGCGCAAGGAAGGCTCCTTCGGCCTGATGGGCATTCGCGAGCGCGCCATCCTGCTCGGCGGCCGCTTCGAGGTCGACAACCCGCCCGGGGGCGGCGGCCGGCTGCGGGTGTGGCTGCCGATCGGCCACGAGCCCGTTGCGCCCTCCGCGCTGCCCGGCAGCAGCGTGGTGAACCGCGCATGACCCACCCGCCGGGACGGGAACCCCTGCTGCTGCTGGTCGATGACCACGCCATCGTGCGCGCGGGTCTGCGCCGCATGATCGAGGCCGAGAACGGCCAGTGGCGGATCGAGGAGGCCAGTTCGGCCTTTCAGGCTCTGGCGCTGCTGCGGGCCTCGCCGGTGGCGCTGGCGGTAGTCGACCTCTCCATGCCCGGGATGGGCGGGCTCGACCTCATCCGGCGCATCAAGACCGAGTTTCCGGCGGTGCGGGTGCTGGTGCTCAGCATGCATGCCGAGGAGCAGTACGCCCTGCGCGCGTTCAGCGCCGGCGCCAGCGGCTATCTCACCAAGGACAGCGCCGCCGCCGAGCTGATGGTGGCCATCGGCAAGGTTTCGGCGGGTGGCGCCTATGTCACCAGCAGCCTCGCCGAGCGCGTCATCCAGCAGCTCAATGGCCGCGTGGAAGTGCCCCGCCACACCCGACTGAGCGATCGCGAGCTCGATGTGCTGCGCCGGCTGGTCTCGGGCAAGCGTCTCACCGAGATCGCGCGCGAGCTGCATCTCTCGGTCAAGACCGTGAGCACCCACAAGACCCGCATCCAGGAGAAGCTGCAGCTGCCCAGTCTGGCAGCGCTGGTGCGCTACGGGCTGGAGCACGAGCTCGATCGGCCCGGGCAGGCCAGCATGCCCGCCTTTCCGTCAGAACTCGGCTGAGGAGCCGGCTGCGGGCTCGCGCGGCGACGGCCGGATCACCGCCACACCGCCGGCCAGCCGCGCGATGCGGGTGTCGAGCCACTCGCGCTCGTAGTCGCTGTCGGCCTGGGCGAGCGGCACACCGAGCTCGTCGCCCACCACCGTGGCGCCGGTGAGGGTGGCGATGTCCTGAAGCATGGCCTTGCGCCGGTCGCCGAAACCGGGGCTGCGTACCGCACCGGTCCGCAGGCCGCCCCGCCACCAGGATGGATGCATCCTCGAGGACGGCGCACTGCCGCTCGGCATCGGTGACGAAACAGGGCGAGAGCATGCCGTGCTCGAAGCGCATGCCTTCGACCACGCGCAGCTCGCTCTGCAATCCCGAGCCGTCCTCGATCGTGATCGCACCTTCGCGGCCCACCTTGTCGATCGCGCCGGCGAGCAGCTCGCCGATCGAGCGGTCGTTGTTGGCCGAGATCGCAGCCACCATCACGCCCGAGTTCACCACCTGCGGCGGGCCGTACTCGCGTTGCAGGATCACGGTGCGGCCGCGCGGGCCGAGGGTGACCATCACCGCTTCGGCCATCAGGGCCACGCCTCGGCGGACGGCACCGCGATCAGCGCTCGCCGAGCGCTTCGTGCAGGGTCTTGATCACCGGCTTGAGCAGGAAGCGCAGCACGGTGTTGCTGCCGGTGCGGATCTCGATCGAGGCAGTCATGCCGGGCTGGATCTCGATGCGCCGGCCGTTGGCCGCCACCAGATCGCGCGCGGCGGTCCGGATCTGCACCCGGTAATAGGGCTGCTCGTTGGCGCGATTGTCTTCGCTGAGGGTGTCGACGCTGATGTAGGTGACCTCGCCCTGCAGCGAGCCGTAGATGGTGTAGTCGTAGGCGTCGAGCTTGACCGTGGCCGGCAGGCCGGTCTTGACGAAGGCGGCATCGGCCGGGCGCACCTTGGCCTCGAAGAGGAAGCTGTCCTCCACCGGCACGATCTGCAGGATCTCCTCGCCCGCGCGGGCCACGCCGCCCACGGTGGTGAGCCGCACATTGCGCACCACACCGTCCATGGGCGCGCGCACCTCGGTGTAGCCAAGCTGCTCGCGACGCTGGGCCAGCACCTGCTCGGCGGCAGCGAGGTCTTCCTGGGCCTTGGCGAACTCGGTCTGGCTGTCCTGCAGATACTTGTTGCGCCGGTTGGTGATCTGGCCCTCGATCTCGGCGAGCTGGCGCTGCAGCTTGAGCACCTCGGCGCGGCTGACATCGCCGGTGCGCACCAGCGGCAGGTTCATCTCGAGCTCGTCGCGCACCAGCGCCTGCGAGCGGGCGAGCGCCGCGAGCTCCTCGGAAAGCGCCGACTGCCGCTTGTCGAAGAGCGCCTGCTGGGTGGCGGTGAACTCGGGATGGCGACGCAGCTCGGGACCGAACACCGGCTGCCCGCCGAGCAGCTCGGCGCGCAGCCGCGCCACCGCGGCCTTCAGGGCCACGACCTTGGCCTCGGCCTCGAGCGAGCCGGCCTCGGCCTTGTTGCGCTCGAAGCGGAACAGCAGCTGGCCGCGCCGCACGCTGGCGCCCTCGCGCACCAGCAGCTCGGCCAGCACGCCGCCCTCGGGCGCCTGCACCACCTGGTTGCGCGACGAGGCGATCGCCTGCCCGGGAGCGCGGGTGATCTGGTCGATCTCGGCCCAGTTGGCCCAGGCGATGAAACCGATGATCACGAGGAAGGAAGCGCGGATCAGCCAGCGGCCGGGGTCGCGCCCCGGATCGCGGTGGGCGACGGGGGCTTCGGTACTCATGAGGCCGATCCCTGGGTGGCGGCAGCGGCGGGCCGGCCCTGCAGGCGTTCGAGCACCGCCCCGCGCGGTCCGTCGAGCACCACGCGCCCGCCGTGCAGCACCACCAGCCGGCCGAGCATGGGCAGCAGCCCGGTCTTGTGGGTGGCCACCAGCAGCGTGGCACCGGCGCGGGCCACCTCGTCGAGCAGCGCGGTGACCCGGGCCTCGGTGGCGGCATCCATCGAACCGGTGGGCTCGTCGAGCAGCCAGACCCGCGGCGAAGCGATCAGCAGCCGGGTGAGTCCCACCAGCTGACGCTGGCCGCCCGACACGCCGCGGCCGCCTTCGGTGATCGGCAGCGCCAGGCCCTTGGGCTGGGCGGTGATCAGCTCGATCAGGCCGGTGCGCCGGGCCGCGGCGAGCACCGCCTCGTCGCCGGGGTCGGGCAGACCGACCAGCAGGTTCTCGCGCAGCGTGCCGCTGAACAGCCGCACATCCTGCGGCAGGTAGCCGATGGTCTCGCGCAGCACCGCGGGCGAGAGCAGCGCCATGTCGAGCCCGCCGAGAAAGCACTTGCCTTCGGCCGGCCGGTACAGGCCGCTCGCGAGCTTGAGCAGGGTGCTCTTGCCCGAGCCGATCGCCCCGACCAGGCCCACCCGCTCGCCGGGGCGCAGCTCCAGCCGCTCGATGTCCAGCGCGAGGTGTCCGGCCATGCCGTAGGAAAAGCGCACCCGCTCCAGGCGCAGGGCGCCCTCGAGCACACCCGGGGTGAGCGCGTGGCGCTGGTCATCGGCCTCACCGGGCAACGCGATGATGCGGTCGAGGCCCTCGAGGGCGGCGCGGGCATGCGCCCACTGCACCATCATGCCGGGCAGCTGGATGATCGGTGCCATCGCGCGGTTGCTGATGATCGAGCAGGCCAGCAGCCCGCCCATGGTGAGCATGTTCTCGGTGGCCAGCCAGGCACCGGCGGCCACCAGGGCCACATAGCCGAGCTGCTGCAGGCCCGCGGTGAGGTTCTGGGCCGCAGCCGAGAGATTGCGCAGCCGCTGCTCGGAGTCGGCACTGCGGCGCGCCAGCCGCGCCCAGCGCGACTGCAGCTTCCACTCGGCGCCATGGGACTTGACGGTCTCGGCGCCGTCGATCGCCTCGACCAGCAGACCGGTCTTGAGATGGCTGTCGGCCTGGTTGTCGCGGGCATGGCGGGCGATGGCGCGGTGAAAGGCGATGCCAGTGACCAGTGCCAGCGGCAGGCTCACCAGAGGCACCAGCACCAGCCAGCCGCCGATCATGGCGATCACCGCCACGAAGAAGATCGCGAAGGGCACATCGGCCAGCACGAAGAGCGTGCCCGAGGTGAGCACCCCGCGCACCGTCTCGAAGCCCTTCACCTGGCCGGCCAGGGTGCCCACGGCCGAGGGGCGCTTCTCCATGCGGATGCCGAGCATGCGGGCGAAGAACCAGATCGAGAGCTCCTCGTCCATGGCGGTGCAGGCCCGCTCGACCAGGCGCGCGCGCAGGTGCTTGAGCAGCAGCTCGAGCAGGATGGCCGCCACCGCCCCCACGGTGAGCACCTTGAGGGTCTGGAAGCCCTGGTTGGGAATCACCCGGTCATAGACCTGCATGCTGTAGAGCGAGGCTGCCAGCGTGAGCAGGTTGACCAGCACCGTGGCCAGCACCGCGTCGATGAACACCGTGCGGTGGCGCAGCAGCGATCGCCACACCAGCCCGAGCGCCCTGGGCGCGGTCTGATCGTCGGCAGGCTCGGCACGGCGCGGCAGGCTCAGGCAGGTGATGCCCTGGAGCGAGTCGGCCGGCGCCAGCGCTTCGCCCTGCGGCCCGGACAGCGTCCAGCGGCCATCGGCGCTGCGCGCGGTGACCAGGAACCAGCCGAGATCGGCGCGCCAGCCGGCAAAGGGAAGATCGGCGGGCTGGGGGGCGTCGAGCGCCTCGGGCCGGCCCTCCAGGCCGCCCAGGCGCCAGGCCTCGGCGAGCAGCGACAGGGGCGCGATCGACTCCCCCTCCTGGGCGGCCAGGCGCGTGACCTCGTCGCGGCGATCGGCGCCCAGGCGCTGGCCGACCAGCCGCGCGGCGCGGTCGATGAAGACCGGGAAACCGCTCATGGGCGCGCCGCCGGGGCTGATGCGGGGGCTACCGCCGGGGCCGATGCGGGGGCCGCTGCGGGGGCCATCAGCGCGCCCGTGCGCAGCCGCAGGCGCTCACCGGCCGCGACCACCTGCACCCTGGCATCGGCGAGCGCGAAATCCGATTGCGTGGTCTCGCGCACGGCATTGAGCACATCGATCCAGGTCTTGCGGCCGGCGATGTACTGGCGGCTGTAGGACTCGAAGACCTCGGTGGACATCGAACGCGCCTCGCGGGCATTGCTCAGGCGCTCGCGGGCCGCCTGAAGCTCCTCCCAGTCGATGCCGATCTGCTCGTTGATCTCGCGCACCGCGGCATCGCGGGTTTGTCGGGCCGCCTCGCGCCGTGCGAGCGCTGCCTCAACCCCGGCGCTGGCCGACAGGCCCGCCCCGGGCTGGGCGCTGAGCATGAGCATGGCCCGTTCGATGGGCAGCACGGTGGTGCCGGTGGATTTCTCAAGCCGCAGGCTGACCGAGGGCCAGAGCGCCGACTTGCGCGAGGCGATGTCGGCCTCGGCGGCCTGCTCCTCGGCTGCCAGCCGCCTCAGCACCGGCGAATGGTCCAGCGCCGCGGCCACCGCGGCCTCACGCGAGGCCACGATGGGGGCGGGCGGATCGGCGTCGTCCACCCGGCTGACCGGTTGGCCAGCGAGCTGACCGAGCTGGGTGAGCGCATTGGCCAGCGCCTGGCGCACCAGGGTCTGGTCGTTGAGCACCTGCAGCAGGCGCGACTGCGCGAACTTGCGGTCCACCGCCGGGCTGACTTCCTGCGCCACGCGCCTGTCGATCATCCGCAGCAGTCTCTCATGCTCGCGCACGCCTTCCGCGGCGTAGACCGCGCGTTCCTGCTGCCGCCGGGCCTCCGCCCAGGCGGCGATGAGCTTCAGGCCGAGTTCCTGCCGGGCCTCGATCACCGAGGCATCGGCAGCGCTCAGCCGGCTGCCCGCGGCATCGATGGCCGCGTCGATGCGGCCGGCGTTCCACAGCGGCTGCTCCAGCCGCAGCAAGGTGGTGTGCGCCCCCCCTGTGCCCGCGCCGGTCTCGATGCTCGGCGTGGGCCAGCGTTGCCAGCGCGCGCCCTCCAGATCACCCCGCGCCGCCTGAACCCCGGCCCGCTTGCCCAGCACCGCCGGATGTCCGGTCCAGGCGGCGTCGAGCAGACGCTCGAGCCGCCAGGCTTCCTGCGCGCCCGCCCCAGGGGCGATCGCGCAGGCCGCGAGCAGGACGAGAAGGCCGCGGTGCCGGCGGTACCGGCTGGCCATCTCAGAGGATCAGCGTCATCGTGGTGAGATCGATGGTGGCCACGGCACTGCCGGTCACGGTGAAGGCCAGCGTCTCGATGTTGCTGAGCGCGTCGGTCTCGCTGGCCGAACCGCCCGGCTGGTAGAACACCGCGTTGAAGCTGGGCACGCCAGCGGCCGACTGCGAGATGTCGGCGAGCGTGGTGCTGCCCGCCCGCAGGTGCCAGACCAGCGCACCGTCATCCCTGGTCAGGGTGAGGGTGCCCGGCGACACCGGGTAGCCATCCACCGCGAAGTGGGCGGCATCGGTGCCCGCACCGCCATCGAGGCTGTCGTTGCCGGCACCGCCCTGCAGCGTGTCGTTGCCGGCGCCGCCCGAGATGGTGTCGTTGCCCGCCCGACCCTGCAGGATGTTGGCGCCGCCATCGCCTTCGAGGGTGTCGGCGAACTCCGAACCGCGCAGGTGCTCGATGTTGCTCAGCACATCATCGCCGTCGGCGCCCGAGGCCGTGTTGGTGACCAGGCTCACGGACACACCGGCGTTGGCGTTCTGATAGCTGGCGATGTCCTGTCCAGCCCCGCCATCGAGGGTGTCGTTGCCACGCTCGCCGCTCAGGAAGTTATTGCCATCCGAGCCGATGAGGCTGTCGGCGTTGTAGCTGCCGAAGGCACCCTGGAAGCCGAACAGGGTGTCATTGCCATCGGCACCGCTGGCGGTGCCGAGCGCGAGATTGACCGTCACGCCATCGGTGTAGGCAGCCCGCCCGGTGAGGTTGGGCCGGTAGTCGACGAAGTTCAGGCCGAGGTCGGTGCCACCCACGGTGCCGCCGCGCAGGATATCGTTGCCGAGCCCGCCACGCATGAGCTCGTTGACCGCCCTGTCGGAGCCGGAAAGGTTGTCGTCGCCGGTGGAGCCGATGACGAACTCGATGCCCACCAGGGTGTCGGTACCGATGGCGCTGCCGGTGGCCGTGCCGCTGGTGCCATCGACCCCCAGGGCCACCATGACCGAGGCGCTCCCATCGCCGTAGTAGGCGAAGTCGTAGCCATTGCTGACATCGGCGGTGGCCAAGAGGCTGAGCATCGGGTCGCTGCTGGCAAAGACGAAGGGCTGGGCGCCGCCATCGAGCAGATCGTTGCCCGCGCCGCCATTCAGGGTGTCCTGGCCGTCGCCGCCGTAGAGGCTGTCGTTGCCATCTTCGCCCTGAAGGATGTCGTTGCCGCCGTTGCCTTCGATCGAGTCATTGCCACCTCTGCCCTGAATATCGTTGGCTGCAGCGTCACCGACCAGGGTGTCGGCGAATTTGGAGCCGCGCAGGTTCTCGATGCTGATCAGGGTATCGATGCCGTCGGCGCCGCTGCTGGTGTTGGTGAGCAGGCTCACCGTGACCGAAGCGCCAGCCCGGTCGTAAGCGGCACGGTCAATGCCGGTGCCGCCATCGATCGTGTCATTGCCGCCACCACCGCGCAGGAAATTGTCTGCGGTGTTGCCGGTGATGGTGTCGGCGAAACTGGTGCCGAGCACGCCCTCGATACTGGACAGGGTGTCGGCGCCGTAGGCGCCGCTCACCGCGCCGGTGCTCAGGTCCACGGTGATGCCGGTGGTGCCGAGTCCGCTGCTGTAGCCGACGATGTCGAAGCCGTCGCCGCCGTCGATCGAATCGTCGCCGAGCTCGGCAAAGAACAGGTCCGCCGTGGCTGCACCGATCAGGGTGTCGTTGAAGGCCGACCCCCACGCTCCCTCGATACCCACCAGCGAGTCGGTTCCCGTGCCACCGCCCGAGGCGGTGCCGGTGACCAGGTTGACCGTGACCGCACCGGTGGCATCCCGGTAGTCGGCATAGTCAAATTGCTGGCCGGCGATATTGCCGCCACCCTCCAGACGGTCATCGCCGGCGCCACCGCGCAGGGTGTCTTCACCGTCGCCACCGAGAAGGCTGTCCGTGCCACTGCCGCCCCGGATGGAGTCGTTGCCCGCCCCACCCGAGAGGGTGTCATCACCCAGGCCGCCG
>CAIZPE010000133.1 GCA_903934795.1 uncultured bacterium
TCAGGTTGTTGTCCACCGCCCAAGCCAAGCAGGCGCCCAGTACAGCCAGTGCCGGCCAGGCCTCACCGATGCGCGCCTCGCCGGGCCAACTCAACACCAGGGCGCCAGCGACGATGGCTACCATCCCGAGTGCGATGCGCCGGTCGAAGTTCTCCTTGAAGGCAAACCACGCCAGCAGGGCCGTGAACACGCCTTCCGCATTCAGCAGCAAGGATGCCCCCGACGCTGGCATGCGAGACAAGCCGAACATCAGCAGCAGCGGGCCCAGGACTCCGCCCGCGACCACGGCGCCAGCGAGCCAGACCCGTTGATCGGCTGGCAGCTTCACCGGTTCAGCGCGGGTGAAAAGGCGCCACAGCGCCAGGCCGACGCCGGAGCCGAGGTACAACAGTCCCGCGAGCAGCCAGGGATCCACGGTGCCCAGCAACTGCTTGGCCATCGGCGTGCCGGCACCAAACAGCGCCGCAGCTGCCAGCGCTGCGGGGACACCTGGATGAAACAAGGAGCTTCGGATCGTCGGGGTCACGTTGGTGCAAGGTGTCGGGATGCGATTCGCGTCAACGCCGGAGGTCGAGATCGGCCACGAGTTTCGAGGCCTGCGCCCGCGATTTGACCTCATCGGCCTGAGCGGCCTCCCAGCTGAAGCTCGTTCCCCAGGTCCAACCCGAACCAATGAGTTCGACGACGCGCAGGTCACCGGCTCGTCCCTGGACACTGATGTCCACGGTTCGACCCTCCCATTGCGCCGACAGGCGATGTGCGCCCGGCTTCAGGCGCAGGCGGGCCAGAGACTCGGGAATGGTTGCGATGCTGGCCGCGCCGTCCACCGTCACGGGCACCATCAGGCTGGCATCCGCCCAGCGGCGGCGCAGCACGTAAACGGTCAGGGACGCCGGATCGGCCTCGAAGCGTTTGGCATCGGCTTCGGCGGCATCGGTCGGAACCGCCGTCGGTGTGCAAGTCAGTTTGGGGCGGTAGCTCTTGCCGATGCGATAGCAGTAGGTGCCGTCGGCATTGACCGGTCGAAGGGGCTTCGTCATGCAACCGGACAGGGGCACGAGGCCAACCGCCGCCAGGCCGATCAGCAGGGTCCTGCGCTGGGGGGGTTGAGCTTTGCTCATGGTCGGGCCCGCCCTACTTCAGCGCAAACCGCACGGTTCCGGACGGCTTGCCGGCGATCGTGACGATGGCGACCACCTTGGTGCCAGGGCCCACCTTGAAGGTGCCCGTAGCCTCCAACTTGTCACCGGCTGGCTTGAGCTCGACCTCCTGCTTTTCAGTGCCACTGAGCAGTGTCAGCTTGGCACTGGCCTTGGACACGTCGACCGGCTTGCCATGGTCGCGCAGGTGCAACTGGATCGCGGCCGGCCTGGCGACCAGTTCGAAGTCAATGTCCTTGGCCTCTGTGACCACGCCGCCATGCTTGGGGCTGTGGTCGTGTGCGCCTCCGGCGTGGACGGCGCTGGCCAGGGCAAGGGCGATCGCGGCTGCGACATTGAACTTGGCTTTCATGAGCTTCCTTTCAGTGGA
>CAIZPE010000134.1 GCA_903934795.1 uncultured bacterium
CAATCTGAGCCAGGATCAAACTCTTCAGTTCAATCTCTAGGTTTGCCTTGGCTGCTTTCGCCACCAAGACGTGCTCAAAACGGAATTGACATCCGAATGGATATCAAATCGTGTGAGCGTTTTCTTTTGAGCCCTTGGGTGTTACCCCTTGGGTTGGCATTGCTGCCTAAACGCCCACACTTATCGGCTGTTTGATTGTTAAAGAGCGCCGCTGACTGCGTTTGCTGCTTCGCGATCAGCACAGAAGCGAGATGATGACTGCTTCTTTTTGTTCTGTCAAGCGGCTTTCGCTTCACAGGGTTTTTTGCTGCTTTCTTCGCCGCTGCAGTCTTTGCCTTTGCACCTTGGCGCGATGGCTTGGTTCAGAAGCAGCGAAGACCGCGATTATAGACACAGCTTTTGGAGCTGCGCAAGTGGGTCGTTGGAACGGCCGGTGGTTGCGCCTCGTTCGCCACCGCAGCTGCCTTGCCAGTCGCCCTGCCAGCCTTCCTGGCGAAGGCCTGGCTGCGGATGCGCGAAACGATTGGGCATTCGAAAGGGCAGACCGTGTGGGAATCGCATCGCCCTTGGCGGCCGGGGCATGCCAGGGTCAGCGGTGCTTGAACGCCGGCTTGCGCTTGGCGAGGAACGCATCCATGCCCTCCTTCTGGTCTTCGGTTGCGAAGAGCGAGTGGAAGACGCGGCGCTCGAAGAGCACGCCTTCGTCGAGCGGCATCTGCTGCGCGCGATTGATGGACTCCTTGGCCATCATGACCGATGGCAGCGAGTACTCGGCGATGACGGCGCCCGCGGCGATCGCCTCATCGAGCACGCTGGCGGCGGGAACCACCCGCGACACGAGGCCCGCACGCTCGGCCTCGGCCGCATCCATCATCCGCCCGGTGAGGATCAGGTCCATCGCCTTGGCCTTGCCAACGGCCCTGGGCAATCGTTGCGTGCCACCGGCGCCGGGGATCACGCCCAGCTTGATCTCGGGCTGACCGAAACGCGCGCTGTCAGCGGCGATGACGATGTCGCACATCATGGCGAGCTCACAGCCGCCGCCGAGTGCGAAGCCGCAAACGGCGGCAATCACCGGCTTGCGCACCTGCGTGAGGGTCTCCCAGTTGCGGCTGATGTACCCGGTGCGGTAGACATCCATGTAGCTCCATCGGGCCATGGCCGCGATGTCGGCTCCGGCTGCGAAGGCCTTCTCGTTGCCGGTGATCACGATGGCACCCACGCCATCGTCCGCGTCGAAGGCGAGCAAGGCGGCGCCGAGTTCATCCATCAACGCATCGTTGAGCGCGTTGAGCTGACGCGGACGGTCGAGGGTGATCAGGCCGACGCGGCCGCGGGTCTCGGCGAGGATGTTCTGGAAGGTCAAGGCAGGCTCCGGTGCGGCGGCCCGTTCCGGGCCGGAAAAGGTGCGCGCGATTGTGCCATGCGCGCGTGATACGCTGGACCGCAACCGGATCGGTTCAGACGAGGAATAACCATGGGCACGGACATCGAGTTCAGTCGCGACGGCGGCGTGGCGCGAATCGCATTCAACCGCCCCGACAAGCTCAACAGCTTCACTCGCGCGATGCACGCCGATCTGCGCGAAGCGCTGTCGCAGTGCGAGACGGACGCCGGCATCCGGGCCGTGGTGCTCACCGGGAATGGGCGCGCGTTCTGTGCCGGCCAGGATCTGTCCGACCTGAGTTTCGAGCCGGGCGCGATGACCGACCTCGGCGCGCTCATCGACCAGAACTTCAACCCCCTGGTGCGGCGTCTTCAGGCCCTGCCCAAGCCGGTTATCGCCCGAGTGCAGGGCATTGCGGCCGGGGCCGGCGCGAATGTCGCGCTGGCCTGCGATCTGGTGGTCGCCGCGCGCAGCGCGAGCTTTCTGCAGGCCTTCGTCAACATCGGACTGGTTCCCGACTCGGGCGGCACCCACCTCCTGCCCTCACGGGTTGGCGTGGCGCGGGCGATGGGGCTTGCAATGCTCGGCGAGAAGCTGCCCGCCGAACAGGCCGCGGCCTGGGGGCTTATCTGGGAATGCGTCGATGACGCGCAACTCGACGCGCGGGTCGACGCGCTCGCCCGACGCCTCGCGGCCATGCCCACCCGCGCACTGGCTGCGGCCAAGCAGGCGATCCACGCCGCGGGGACGCAGACCTTGTCGGCCTCGCTGGATCTGGAGCGCGATCTGCAGGCCGCGCTTGGCGCTTCGCACGACTACGCCGAAGGTGTGAACGCATTTCTGCAGAAGCGCGCGCCGCGCTTCGAGGGACGATGAACGCCTCGCGCGGAATGACGGAGGCGCCCGGGGCAGAAGGGGCACCCGGGACGGCGGGTGCGGCTGCCATCAAGGGCGTGCCCGATCCGGACCGGGTTTCGGCCGTGGCACTGGCGATGTGGGTCAACGACCAGGCGTCGCAATCGCTCGGGATGGAACTGCTCGAGGTACGACCGGGCTTCGCTCGGCTGCGCATGCCGGTGCGGGCCGAGTTCCTGAACGGGCTGGGCAGCTGCCATGGCGGCTACATGTTCCTGCTGGCCGACTCGGCCTTCGCCTTTGCCTGCA
>CAIZPE010000135.1 GCA_903934795.1 uncultured bacterium
ACTACACCCGGCACTTCTCGGGCGCGCGTCCCGGTGATCCGCCTCCCACCCTGGTCGACTACCTGCCGTCCGATGCGCTCATGATCATCGACGAGAGCCATGTCACCATCGGCCAGCTCGGGGGCATGTTCCGGGGCGACCGTTCCCGCAAGGAGACCCTCGTCGAGTACGGCTTCCGGCTTCCCTCGGCGCTCGACAACCGGCCGCTGCGCTTCGAGGAATTCGAGGGCAAGGTGCGCCAGTGCATCTTCGTGTCGGCCACGCCGGCCGACTACGAAGGGCGGCAGTCCGGCCAGGTGGTCGAGCAGGTGGTGCGGCCCACCGGCCTCATCGATCCCGAGGTCCAGGTGCGTCCGGCCACCAGCCAGGTCGACGATGTGCTCTCCGAGATCAACCTGCGGGTGGCCGCCGGCGAGCGGGTGCTGGTCACCACGCTCACCAAGCGCATGTCCGAGGACCTCACCGATTACCTCGGCGAGCACGGCGTGCGGGTGCGCTACCTGCACTCCGACATCGACACCGTCGAGCGGGTCGAGATCATCCGCGATCTGCGCCTGGGCGTGTTCGATGTGCTGGTGGGCATCAACCTGCTGCGAGAAGGTCTCGACATTCCCGAGGTCTCGCTGGTGGCCATTCTCGATGCCGACAAGGAAGGCTTCCTGCGTTCCGAGCGCAGCCTCATCCAGACCATCGGCCGCGCGGCGCGCAACCTCAATGGCAGCGCCATCCTCTATGCCGACCGCGTCACCGAGTCGATGGAACGCGCCATGGGTGAGACCCGTCGGCGGCGCGAGCGGCAGGTCGCCTTCAACCAGCAGCACGGCATCGTGCCGCGCGGCGTGGTCAAGCAGGTGCGCGAACTCATCGACGGCGTCTTCGACCCGCAGCAGGCTCGCGATCAGGCCGTGGTCATCCAGGATCAGGTCCGCTACGACACCCTCGGCGAGAAGGCCGCCGCCAAGGAGATCAAGCGTCTCGAGAAGCTCATGCTCGAGCACGCCCGCAACCTCGAATTCGAGCAGGCCGCGCGTGTGCGCGACCGGCTTGCCACGCTCAAGCAGCAGGTGTTCGGCGCTGTCGGCGGTGCCGACCTCGCGCCATTGCCGCCCAAGGCCGCCTAGCGCGCCCGAGCCTGCCAACCCATACCACTCCCATTCAATTTCTTCTTCGGAAACTCACATGGCTAAGAAGGAACCGATCTCGCTGGCAATGAACACCCGGGTGCTGTTCGTCTGCATGGGCAACATCTGCCGCTCCCCCATGGCCGAGGGCGTGTTCCGGCAGATGGTGCGTCAGGCCGGTCTCGAGGATGTGGTCAAGGTCTCCTCGGCGGGCACCCATGGCTTTCACGCCGGTGAAGCCCCCGACAAGCGTGCGCAGGCGGTCACTGCCAAGCGCGGCGTGGACATTTCGGGCTTGCGCGCCCGCAGCGTGCTCGAGAAGGACTTCGACGAGCACGATCTCATCCTCGCCATGGACTGGGACAACCTCTCGGCCCTGCAGCAGCTCGCGCCCAAGCGTGCCCACCACAAGCTGCAGCTGCTGATGCGCTTTGCCACCGAGCACGAGACGGCAACCATCGCCGATCCGTACTACGGCAACGCCCAGGGTTTCGAGCCCGTGCTCGACTGCATCGAGGACGCTTGCGCCGGCCTGCTCGAGCTCGCCAAGCGCCGGGCCACCCAGGTGGCCGCTGCCTGAGCGGCCCGCGGAATCGATCCGCCCCGTGCCCTGATCGGGCCGGGGCGCGCCGGCTGAGGCCGGCCCTGGTGTCCAGCCTGTGCCGCTCCGGGGGCCAGGGTGAGCACCTGCGCTCCCATCGTGCACGTACGGTGTCGTCGTTGACCGGTGAGCAGGCCACGCCCAGTGAATTCGCGCGTGCCCGGTCCGTCGCAAAATGACTACAGAGTTCTCTGGGGCCCGCAGAGGGATTACTTGATCAGCCTGATCGGGATATACTGTCCTCGTCTTGTCTAGGACAAACCAACCCTCTACCCATCCCGGATTCTTGACAGATTTACTCGGATAAAGGTAGAGTCCACCCGTCACACAGGCCGTCTCACAAGGGAATCGCCATGCGTCTGACCACCAAGGGCCGCTTTGCCGTCACAGCCATGATCGATCTGGCCATGCGCCAGCATCAGGGTCCCGTCACGTTGGCCGGCATCAGCCAGCGCCAGAAGATCTCGCTGTCCTATCTCGAGCAGCTCTTCGGCAAACTGCGGCGTCATGAACTGGTCGAAAGCACCCGTGGCCCCGGTGGCGGCTACACCCTGGCCCGCAGTGCCAAGGATGTCACCGTGGCGGACATCATCTTCGCGGTCGACGAGCCCATTGACGCCACCCAGTGCGGCGGCAAGGAAAACTGCGTGGAAGACGGCCAGTGCATGACCCATGAGCTCTGGTCCAACCTGAACAAGAAGATCGTCGAGTTCCTCGACTCGGTGACGCTCGCCAACATGGTCGAGCAGCAACGCTCGCGCGAAACCCGCCAGGCGCCGCGCCAGATCTCGGTGCTGCGTGAGCATCGTGCAGCCCTGGAGTTCCCCACCTCCACGCTGCAACCCATCCGCGTCGACGGCACCCGCCTGACCAACACCTGAGCGGTTGCGCGCGCCTTTCCCGGAGAGCCCTGTGATCCACCTGCCTATCTACCTCGACTACTCGGCCACCACCCCGGTCGATCCCCGGGTGGTGGACAAGATGCTGCCCTACCTGCGCGAAGACTTCGGCAACCCCGCGTCGCGCAGCCACGCCTACGGCTGGGCAGCCGAGAAGGCGGTTGAAGAGGCACGCGAGGCGGTCGCCGAGCTCGTCAACTGCGATGCCCGCGAGATCGTCTGGACCTCCGGCGCCACCGAGTCCATCAACCTGGCACTCAAGGGCGCCGCGCAGTTCTACAAGGATCGCGGCCGCCACCTCATCACCGTCAAGACCGAGCACAAGGCCACGCTTGACACCATGCGCGAGCTCGAGCGCCAGGGTTTCGAGGTCACCTACCTCGATGTCCTCGAGAACGGCCTGATCGACATGGCCGCGTTTCAGGCGGCGCTGCGCCCGGACACCATCCTGGTGTCGGTGATGTTCGTGAACAACGAGATCGGCGTCATCCAGGATATCGCGGCCATCGGCGAGATCACCCGGGCCCGCGGCATCGTGCTGCACGTGGATTCCGCCCAGGCTACGGGCAAGCTGCCGATCGATCTGGCTGCGCTGAAGGTCGATCTCATGTCCTTCTCGGCCCACAAGACCTACGGCCCCAAGGGTATGGGCGCGCTGTTCGTGCGGCGCAAGCCGCGGGTGCGCATCGAGGCGCAGATCCATGGCGGCGGGCACGAGCGCGGCTTTCGCTCCGGCACGCTCGCCACGCACCAGATCGTGGGCATGGGCGAGGCCTTCCGGATCGCCCGGCTCGAGATGCACACCGAGAACGAGCGCATCCGCATGCTGCGCGATCGCCTTTTCGCGGGCCTGTCCACCATGGACGAGGTCTTCGTCAACGGCGACATGGAGCGCCGGGTGCCGCACAACCTCAACATGAGCTTCAACTATGTCGAGGGCGAGTCCATGATCATGGCGATCAAGGACCTGGCGGTGTCCAGCGGCTCGGCCTGCACCTCGGCCAGCCTGGAGCCCTCCTATGTGCTGCGCGCCCTGGGTCGCAGCGACGAACTCGCCCACAGCTCCATCCGCTTTTCCATCGGCCGTTTCACCACCGAGCAGGAGATCGATCAGGCCGTGGCCCTGATCACCAGCAAGGTGGGCAAGCTGCGCGAGATGTCGCCGCTCTGGGAGATGGTCCAGGAAGGCATCGACCTGAACACCGTCAAGTGGGCGGCGCACTGATTTCCCTCTTTCCCCGGCGGCAGGCCTCGAGCCGAACCGCCTCTGGCTGCACGGAGCACTGAACATGGCATACAGCGAAAAGGTCATCGATCACTACGAGAACCCGCGCAATGTGGGCGCGTTCGACAAGGGCGACGACAGCGTGGGCACCGGCATGGTCGGCGCCCCGGCCTGCGGCGATGTGATGAAGCTGCAGATCAAGGTGAACGACGAGGGCGTCATCGAGGACGCGCGCTTCAAGACCTACGGCTGCGGTTCGGCGATCGCCTCGAGCTCGCTGGTCACCGAGTGGGTCAAGGGCAAGACCCTCGACCAGGCGATGGCCATCCGCAACACCGAGATCGCCGCCGAGCTGGCCCTGCCGCCGGTGAAGATCCATTGCTCCATCCTGGCCGAGGACGCCATCAAGGCAGCCATCCAGGATTACCGCAGCAAGCATGGCGAGGCCGCTGCCGAGCCGCGCCAGGCCGCCTGAGGCAAGGAGCCAGCCATGGCCATCACCCTCACCGAAAGCGCCGCGCGCCATGTGTCGCGCTATATCGAGAAGCGCGGCAAGGGCCTGGGTCTGCGGCTGGGTGTGCGCACCACCGGCTGCTCGGGCATGGCCTACAAGCTCGAGTATGCCGATCAGCTCGCGCCCGAGGATCACCAGTTCCAGAGCCACGGCGTCTCGGTGTTCGTCGATCCCAAGAGCCTGGCCTACATCGATGGCACCGAGCTCGACTTCGTTCGTGAAGGCCTCAACGAAGGCTTCAAGTTCAACAACCCGAACGTGAAGAGCGAGTGCGGCTGCGGCGAGTCCTTCAACGTCTGAGCGCCCCGCGCGGGCGTGCTCGCCAGAGGCGGCCGAGGGCCGCCTCTTCTTTTGCAGCCGATTGCCCTTCGTGACCGATCTCAACCACTTCGCGCTGCTCGGCCTGCCGCAAGCCTTCGCGATCGACGAGGCCCGCCTCGAGTCGGCGTGGCGTCGCCTGCAGGCGGCGGTCCATCCCGATCGCCACGCCCAGGGCAGCGACACCGATCGGCGGCTGGCGCTGCACAACGCCACCCGGGTCAACGAGGCCGTGCGCGTGCTGCGTGATCCGCAGCGTCGTGCGGCCTACCTGTGCGAGCTGCGCGGGGTGTCGCTGCAGGCCGAGTCGAACACCGCCATGCCGCCCACCTTCCTCATGCAGCAGATGGGCTGGCGCGAGGCGCTTGAAGAGGCCCGTGCCGCGCGCGATCGGCCGGCGCTGGCGCGGCTGCGCGAGGAGATCGACGGCGAGCGCTGCACCCTGATCGACCGCATCGCCGACCTGCTCGATGTCCACGCCGATGCCGCCGGCGCGGCGGCTGCGGTCCGGCAGCTGATGTTTCTCGACCGGCTGCTCGAAGAGACCGACCACGCGGAAGAAGACCTGCTGGGGGCCTGAGCGGCCTTCCTCTCCCACGCCCCTCCACGGATTGCCGATGTCCCTGCTGCAGATCTCCGAACCCGGCATGTCGCCCGAGCCGCACCAGCGTCGGCTGGCGGTGGGCATCGACCTGGGCACCACGAACTCGCTGGTGGCCTCGGTACGCCATTCCCTGCCCGAGGTGCTCGACGACGAGGCCGGCCACTCGCTGCTGCCCTCCGTGGTGCGCTATCGCGAGCAGGGCGGCGTCGAGGTTGGCGAGACGGCGGCACGACAGGCTGCGGCCGATCCGCACAACACCATCGTCTCGGTCAAGCGCTTCATGGGCCGTGGCCTGGCCGATGCCACGCGCGTGCCCAGTCCTTATCGCTTCGTCGATGCGCCGGGCATGGTGCGCCTGCAGACCCGCGCGGGCGAGGTCAGTCCGGTGGAGGTCTCGGCCGAGATCCTGCGGGTGCTGCGCGAGCGGGCCGAGCAGACGCTTGGCGGCGAGCTGGTGGGCGCGGTGATCACCGTCCCGGCCTACTTCGACGACGCGCAGCGCCAGGCCACCCGTGATGCTGCGCGGCTGGCCGGTCTGAATGTGCTGCGTCTGCTGAACGAGCCCACGGCCGCAGCCGTGGCCTACGGGCTGGACAGCGCCGCCGAGGGCATCTATGCGGTCTATGACCTGGGCGGCGGCACCTTCGACATCTCGGTGCTGCGGCTCTCGCGCGGGGTGTTCGAGGTGATTGCCACCGGCGGCGACTCGGCGCTCGGCGGGGACGACTTCGACCGCCGCATCGTCGACTGGGCGCTCGCCGAGACCGGACTCGAGGCGGGCAGCCTCGACAGCCATGACCTGCGTGCGCTGCTCGATGCCGCGCGCCGCGCCAAGGAGGCGCTCACCGACGCCGAGACCGTCACCTTCGCGGTGCAGCTCTCCAGCGCCAACCGGGTGTCGCTGCCGCTGTCACGCGATCGCTTCGAATCGCTCACCCGCGATCTTCTCGAGCGTACCCTGCTTGCCACGCGGCGCGCGCTGCGCGATGCGCGCCTCAAGACCGAGGCGGTGGCCGGGGTGGTGCTGGTGGGGGGCTCCACCCGCATGCCGCAGGTGGCGCGGGCGGTGGCCGAGCTGTTCGGGCGGCTGCCGCTCACCGGACTGGACCCTGACCGGGTGGTTGCGCTGGGTGCGGCCATGCAGGCCAACCTGCTCGCCGGCAACCGCGCGGCTGGCGATGACTGGCTGTTGCTCGATGTCATTCCCCTCTCGCTCGGGCTCGAGACCATGGGCGGTCTGGTCGAGCGCGTCATTCCGCGCAACAGCACCATCCCGGTGGCGCGCGCCCAGGAGTTCACCACCTTCCGCGATGGCCAGAGCGCGATGGCCATCCATGTGGTGCAGGGCGAGCGCGAACTGGTGGCCGACTGCCGTTCGCTCGCCCGCTTCGAGCTGCGCGGCATTGCGCCGATGGCCGCGGGCGCGGCGCGTATCCGGGTCACCTTCCAGGTGGATGCCGACGGCCTGCTCTCGGTGAGCGCGCGCGAAACCACCAGCGGCGTGGAGGCCTCGGTGGTGGTCAAGCCCTCCTATGGACTGGGCGATGACGAGATTGCCACCATGCTGCAGGCGGCCTTCGGCAATGCCCAGGCCGATGTGCAGGCACGGGCGCTGCGCGAGCAGCAGGTCGAGGCCGATCGTCTGCTCGAGGCCGTGGACGCGGCGCTTCAGGCCGATGCCGATCTGCTCGGCGCCGATGAGCGTGCCGCGCTCGACGCGCTGATCGCCCGCCTGCGCGGCGCGCGCGATAGCGCCGAGCTGCCGGCGCTGCGCGCCGCCACCGACGCGCTCGCCCGCGGCACCGAACTCTTCGCCGAGCGGCGCATGGATCGCTCCATCGCCCGCGCGCTCACCGGCCGCCGCATCGGCGAGCTGGGCAACTGATCCCACCGACTGACACCATGCCGTTCATCCAGGTCCTTCCCCATGAGTCCCTGTGCCCGCAGGGCAGCCGTTTCGAGGTGCCCGAGGGCACGGTGCTGTGCCGTGCGCTGCTGCAGCAGGGCATCGAGATCGAGCATGCCTGCGAGCTCTCCTGCGCCTGCACCACCTGCCATGTGATCGTCCGACAGGGGGCCGGTTCGCTCGCACCTTCGAGCGAGGAAGAGGACGACATGCTCGACAAGGCCTGGGGCCTGACCGCGCTGTCGCGCCTGTCCTGCCAGGTGACCGTGGCCGCCAGCGACCTGGTGGTGGAGATTCCGCGCTACACCATCAATCACGCCCGCGAGGATCACTGATCATGCTCTGGACCGACGTCAACGAGATCGCGATCGCCCTCGACGAGGCCCATCCCGAGGTCGACCCGCTGCAGCTGCGGTTCACCGACCTGCATCAGTGGGTGATGGCCCTGCCGGGCTTCGCAGACCAGCCGGGCCGCTCCAACGAGAAGATCCTCGAGGCCATCCAGCAGGCCTGGATCGACGAGCGCGACTGACCATGCCGGGTGCAATGCCGCCCCGGGGCATGGCTGGCAGTCGGCCCGGGACCGCGGAGACGAGCCCGCCTCGGGCCGGGGGCTGACCGGTTCATGCCGATCGATCCGGTCGTCCTGTTCTTTCTGCTCGGTCTCATCGCGCGGCTGTCGCGTTCCGACCTGCGCCTGCCCGAGGCGCTGTACGAGACCCTGTCGGTCTATCTGCTGCTGGCGATCGGCCTGAAGGGCGGCGCCGAGCTTGCGCGCCAGCCGCTGGGCTCGGTGCTGCCGGTGGCGCTCACCGGTGTGGCGCTGTCGGCGCTGCTGCCGCTGCTTGCCTATCCGGTGCTGCGTCGTCTGGGGCGGCTGGCGCAGGTCGATGCCGCGTCGATCGCTGCGCACTACGGCTCGGTCTCGGTGGTCACCTTCGCGGTGGCCCAGAGTCTGCTCGCGCGCGAGGGTGTGGCCGTGGAGGCGCAGATGCCGGTGCTGGTCGCGCTGATGGAGGCGCCTGGCATCATCGTGGGCATTCTGCTTGCCCGGCGCGGCGACCTGTCGGGGGTGGGCTGGGGCCGTCTTGCGCACGAGACGCTGTTCGGCAAGGCGGTGTATCTGCTGCTGGGCGGCCTGCTCATCGGCTGGCTGGTGGGCCCCGAGGGCATGGCGCCGATGAAGCCGCTCTTCGGCGATCTGTTCCGCGGTGTGCTGTGCCTGTTCCTGCTCGAGATGGGGCTGGTGGCGGGCAGTCGCCTGCCCGAGCTGCGTCGGGCGGGGCCGTTCCTGGTGGTCTTCGGGGTGGTCGCGCCGATGGTGTTCGCGGCCATCGGCCTGGCCTGCGGTCGCGCCCTGGGCCTGTCGGTGGGCGGCTGCGCCATCCTGGCCACGCTGTGCGCGAGCGCCTCGTACATCGCGGCGCCCACGGCCATGCGCATCGCCGTGCCGCAGGCCAATCCGGCGCTGTCGATCGGCACCGCGCTGGGCGTGACCTTCCCGTTCAACCTGACCCTGGGCATCCCGGCCTACCTGTGGGCCGCACGCCAGGTCGCCTGAGTGCCGGAGCCCTGCCGATGCTGCAGACCCATCCCCGCAAGCTGCTGGTGATCATCGCCGAGGCGGTGCTCGAGCGCACCCTGGTGACCGAGGCGCGCGCGCTCGGGGCCATGGGCTACACCGTGATCGATGTGCGCGGTGGTGGCATGCACGGCGACCACGACGGCGAGTGGGACGCCGACCGGCAGATCGAGCTGCAGCTGATCTGTTCGCCCGGGGTTGCCGAGCGGATCGCGGCCCAGGTGCTGGCCACCTATGCGCCCAATTACCGTGTGTCGGTCTACCTGGCCGATGTGTCGGTGTTCCGCAAGGACCGCTTCTGAAGGCGGGCCAGCCAGTACATCCCGGCAAAGCCCAGCAGCGACACGCCGGTGAGCACCTCCAGACCGACTGCATTGCCGAAGCGCTCGATCAGCGCGGCGTAGGCCATCGGCGCGAGCGCGCCCGCAATCAGGCCCGGTGCGGCGATGCGCCCCAGGGTGGCTGCGTAGCCGGCGTGGCCGAACAACTGCAGGCTGACCGTACCGCGCACGATGGTGATCAGGCCGTTGGAGGCGCCGTAGATCAGGCAGCCGGCGGTCACCACCATGACCTGCGGTGCGCCGAAGTCCATCACCAGCAGGCCCAGCGGCAGCAGCCCGGTGGAGATCATGCCCACCGAGATCGGCCCGAGGTGGCGCTGCAGGCTGAGTTCGGCAAAACGGGCGCCGACCTGCGCCACGCCCTTCACCGAGGCCAGCGTGACCGCCGCCGCGGCCGCCAGGCCGAGCGATTGCAGCAGGGTGAGCATGTGGGCCGACAGCGCCCCGAACACGAAGCTGTGGGCCGCGAGCAGGCCCGAGAGCACCATCAGCGCGCGGTCGCGCATCGGGCCTTCCAGGATTGCGGGTTCGGGGGTGGGTGCCGGCGCGGTGACGGCCGAGGCGGGCGGCGCTGTCCCGGCGGTGGGTGGCGTTGTCCCGGCTGCGGGCGGCGCTGTCCCGGCGGCGGGCGCCGCGCCGGGATGTGCCTGCAGACACAGCCGGTGCAGCGGCACGCAGATCAGCAGGTTGAGGACGGCATAGGCGGCGAATGACCCACGCCAGCCCCAGTGGGCCACCATCCAGTGGCCGAGCGGCCAGAAGACCGAGGAGGCCAGGCCGCCGTAGAGCGTGACCATCGAGATCGCGCGGCGCGCCCCCGCGCCTGCCAGCCGTGCCAGCGCCGAGAAGGCGGTCTCGTAGAGGCTCGCCCGCATGGCCAGGCCGAGCAGCGTCCAGGCCGCCACCAGGTGCACCGGGTGCTGCGCCGCGGCCACCGCGAGCAGCCCGAGCGTGATGCCGAGGGAGCCCAGGGTCATGACCCGGCGCTCGCCGTGGCGCTCGACCAGCACGCCCATGCGGCGTGACACCAGACCCGACACCAGCATCGCCCACGAGAATGCGCCGTAGGCCAGGGTGATGCTCCAGCCGGTGTCGGCGGCCATGCCGGTGAACAGCACGGCGGAGCTGTAATAGGTGGTGCCCCAGCCGACGATCTGGGTGATGCCCAGCGCGGTGATCGTGCGGCCGAGCACGCCGCTACTCGTGCTTGAGCGCGGGGAAGAGGATCACGTCGCGGATGTTCGGGCTGTCGGTGAGCAGCATCACCAGGCGGTCGATCCCGATGCCGCAGCCGCCGGTGGGCGGCATGCCGTACTCGAGGGCGCGAACGAAGTCGGCGTCGTAGAACATCGCCTCCTCGTCGCCGGCCTCCTTGGCCTGCACCTGGGCCTGGAAGCGCGCGGCCTGGTCCTCGGCGTCATTGAGTTCGGAGAAACCGTTGGCGATCTCGCGGCCGGTGATGAAGAGCTCGAAGCGCTCGGTGATGCCGGGCCGGGTGTCGGACTCGCGCGCGAGCGGCGAGACCTCCACCGGATAGTCGATGATGAAGGTGGGCTGCCAGAGCTGGCTTTCGGCCACCTCTTCGAAGAGCGCGAGCGCGAGCGCGCCGGCACCGGCATGGCGGTGACGCGCGTCATCGAGGTTCATGCCGAGCCGTCGCAGTTCGGCACGCAGCCATGCCGGGTCATGGAGCGGCGCGTCCTGGTAGCGCGGCGCGTACTGCACGATGGCCTGCGCGATGGTCAGGCGCTGGAAGGGCTGGCCGAGATCGAGTTCGCGACCCTGGTAGCTGAGCGCAGTGGTACCGGCGGCGGCCTGCGCGCAGTCGCGGATGACCTGCTCGGTGAAGTCCATCAGCCACCGGTAGTCGGTGTAGGCGGCGTAGAACTCCATCATGGTGAACTCGGGATTGTGGCGCGGGCTGATTCCCTCGTTGCGGAAGTTGCGGTTGACCTCGAAGACCCGCTCG
Organism: uncultured bacterium; assembly: GCA_903934795.1. Lineage (GTDB taxonomy): Bacteria > Pseudomonadota > Gammaproteobacteria > Burkholderiales > Burkholderiaceae_E > Quisquiliibacterium. The sequence goes on from CAIZPE010000135.1 coordinate 11,081, forward strand.
AAGCCGCCGACAATCAGGCGCTTCAGGTAGAGCTCGGGGGCGATGCGCAGGTACATGTCCTGCGAGAGGGCGTTGTGGTGGGTGATGAAGGGCCGGGCCGCCGCACCGCCCGGGATGGGGTGCAGCATGGGGGTCTCGACCTCCAGGAAGCCGTGCCCGGTCATGAAGCTTCGGATGGCCGCCAGCGCGCGGCTGCGCGCGACGAAGGTGCGGCGCGTCTCGGGATTGACGATCAGGTCGACATAGCGCTGCCGATACCGGGTCTCCTGATCGTGCAGGCCGTGGAACTTGTCGGGCAGCGGCCGCAGGGACTTGGCCAGCAGCCGCACCGCGCTGCAGCGCACCGAGAGCTCGCCCTTCATGGTCTTGAAGAGCACGCCCTCGGCGGCGACGATGTCGCCGAGATCCCAGTGCTTGAAGGCCTCGTGGGCCGCCGGGCCCACGCCCTCGTCGTTCATCCAGAGCTGCAGCCGCCCGGTGGCGTCCTGCACGGTGCCGAAGCTGGCCTTGCCCTGCACCCGCTTGAGCATCAGCCGACCGGCGATCGAGACTCGCACCGCGGCCTGCTCGAGCGCTTCGCGGCTGAGCGCCTCGTGCGCGGCCAGCAGCGGTCCGGCCCGGTCGGCGGGCCGGGCGTCGTTCGGGAAGGCCGGGCCGGCCTCGCGCAGGCGGGCGAGCTTGGCGCGTCGCTCGGCGATGATCTGGTTCTCGTCGGCGGCGGGCGCGGTGGAGGGTTCGGTCATGGTCCTAGACGCCCTGCTTCAGGCTGGCGAAGATGAAGGGATCGAGATCACCGTCGAGCACGCTGCGGGTGTTGCTGATCTCGACATGGGTGCGCAGGTCCTTGATGCGGGACTGGTCGAGCACATACGAGCGGATCTGGTGGCCCCAGCCGATGTCGGTCTTGCTGGCCTCGACCTTGTCCTGCTCGGCGCGGCGCTTGCGCAGTTCGAGCTCGAACAGGCGCGCGCGCAGCATCTTCATGGCCTCGTCCTTGTTGCGGTGCTGCGAGCGGTCGTTCTGGCACTGCACGACGATGTTGGTGGGCAGGTGGGTGATGCGCACCGCCGATTCGGTCTTGTTCACGTGCTGACCGCCCGCGCCCGAGGCACGGTAGACATCGATGCGCAGATCGGCCGGGTTGATGTCGACCTGGATCGAGTCGTCGACCTCGGGGTAGACGAACACCGAGGCAAACGAGGTGTGCCGACCGCCGCTGGAGTCGAAGGGCGACTTGCGCACCAGCCGGTGCACGCCGGTCTCGGTGCGCAGAAAGCCGTAGGCGTACTCGCCCTCGACCTTCAGCGAGGCACCCTTGATGCCGGCGGTGTCGCCCTCGGTCTCCTCGAGCACCTCGGTGCGGAAGCCCTTGCGCTCGCAGTAGCGCAGGTACTGGCGCAGCAGCATCTGCGCCCAGTCCTGCGCCTCGGTGCCGCCGGCGCCGGCCTGGATCTCCATGAAGCAGGGATTGGGGTCGGCCGGGTTGGCGAACATGCGCCGGAACTCCAGCGCTTCGACCTGCTGCTGCAGGCCGGCGACATCGGACTCGACGGCCTCGAGGGTGGCTTCATCGGCCTCCTCGCGGGCGATGCCGAAGAGTTCATCGGCATCGGCGAGGCCGGCGTCGAGCTCGGTGATGCGCAGCACCACCGATTCGAGCATCTTCTTCTCGCGACCGAGATCCTGGGCGCGCTGGGCGTCATTCCAGACATCGGGCGCCTCGAGGGCGCGGTCGACTTCGATCAGGCGGGTACGCTTGACATCGAAGTCAAAGATACCCCCGGAGTTCGATCACCCGACGGCGAAGGTCGGCGATCAGGGCGGCGAGGGCATTGAGGCGTTCGGCTTCCATGGGATCCTGTCTGGCGTCCCAGGGGACGCATCGGTGCGAAACCGGCCATTATAGGGAGCCTGGGGGGTGATCGGTCTGATGGCCGATCGCAGGCAGGCCGTCGCGTGCCGGCCCGGTCGCCGCTCAGCGCTGGGCCTGGGAGTAGGGCGCGCCGCCGACGCTGCTGCGCGGCTCGCACTTGCTCGAGCCCATCCAGCAGAAGTGCAGGGCCAACGCCACCGCGGCCAGCGCGCTGGTGACGCCGGCCGCAAAGCCCGCGCCCAGCGGCAGCGAGAACAGCCGCAGCCGCCGGCGCGGTTCCGGCTGGCTCAGCCGCAGCTCGCGCGCCGCCGCGCGCACATCGCGGGTGTGCACCTCGAACGCATGCGCGAGCGAGGCCGCCATCAGGGCCTTGTCGGCGAGCAGGTTGATGCGGTCGGGCAGGCCTCGCGACAGCACGGCCACGGCGCGCACCGCGCCCACCGAGAAGATGCGCGGTCCATCGTAGCCGGCATTGCGCAGCCGGCCGTGGAGGTATTCATGCACCTCGTCGCGCGACAGCCGGTTCAGGCGCAGGCCATGCGCGATGCGGTCATTGAGCGCCATGAAGGCCTCGAGCGCGAGACGCTGGTCGAGTTCCGGCGGCCCGACCAGCACCAGGCGAAGCGCATTGCCGCCGCGGCCCACGCCCTGGCCGAGCAGGCGCAGGTGCTCGAGGGTTTCGAGCGGCATGGATTGCGCCTCGTCGATCAGGACGATCAGCTTCTCGCCCGAGACGGCGCTGTGGTTGAGCCGGTCGCGAAGATCGGCGCGCATGCGGCGTGGATCGGTGCGATGGATGGTCATGCCCAGCTTCTCGGCCAGCATGACATCGATCAGGCGCGGACTGAGCATGGGGTCGGTGACATGCACCACCCGGTAGCGATCCGGGGGCAGCTTGCGCAGCAGCCAGCGGCACAGCGTGGTCTTGCCGGTGCCGGTCTCGCCGATGAGGCGGATGAAGCCGCTCTCGCGGGCGATCAGGTGCAGCAGCGAACGGGCGGTCTCGTGGCGCGTGCCCGGGAACACCAGTTGCCTGGGTTCGTTGGCATTGTCGAATGGCAGGCGCTGCAGCCCGAAGTGCGCGAGATACATGCCGCCGATTATCGGCTGCAGGCTGCCGCCGGGCGCGGAACTTGATCACGCTCAGGGCGGAGCACCCACCTGTTCGATCAGCAGCTGCAGCGAGGCGCGGCCGCCCCAGTCGTTGCGGTTGAGGCGGTAGGCGATCAGCGCGCGGCGTGGCAGCAACTCGGTACGGCCGAATGCGATCGCGGCGAAGTTCTGCCCGCCGATGCGCAGATCGACCCGAAGGTGCCGCTCCTTGAGCAGGCGCTGGCCGAGCACCTCGGCCTCGTCGGCGAACATCGGCGCCGGAAATCCCTGGCCCCAGACGGCGCGGTCGATCGCCTCGACCAGATCGAGATCGATCGGCTGGTTCGCGAGTGCGCCATCGGTGGCCAGTTCGGGTGAGAACGCACCGGGGTCGGCGAGCTCGGCCACGGCCTGCTCGAAGCAGGCACTGAAGCGCTCCAGTGCATCGGCTCGCAAGGTGAGACCTGCGGCCATGGCGTGTCCGCCGAAGCGCAGCACCGCGCCCGGCGCACGCTTGGCGGCGAGGTCGATCGCGTCGCGCAGGTGCACGCCGGGGATCGAGCGGCCCGAACCCTGCAGGCAGCCGGGCTCGCCGGCTGGCGCCAGCGCCAGGGTGGGTCGGTGGTGGCGGTCTTTCAGCCGGGTGGCCACCAGACCGACGACGCCGGCGTGCCAGTCGGGCCGGTGCACCACCAGCGTGACCGCGCCGGCCGCCGGCTCGCCCACGGCGGCCAGCGCCTCGTCGCGCATGCGCTCCTCGAGCTCGCGCCGCGAGCGGTTGATGGCGTCGAGCTCGGCGGCCAGCGTATGGGCGCGGTCTTCGTCATCGGTGATCAGGCATTCGATGCCCAGGGAGATGTCCGCGAGCCGGCCGGCGGCATTGATGCGCGGGCCCACGCCGAAGCCGATGTCCTGGCAGCCGGCGCTGCGCCATTCGCGCCCGGCCACCGCGAAGAGCGCGCGCACGCCCGCCTGCGCCTGACCGGCACGGATGCGGCGCAGGCCCGCCGACACCAGCAGCCGGTTGTTGCGATCGAGGCGGACCAGGTCGGCCACCGTGCCCACGGCGACCAGATCGAGCAGCGCCTGCAGCGCGGGCTCGGGCCGATCGCGAAAGGCGCCCTGGCTGCGCAGCAGCGCCCGCAGCGCGAGCAGCAGGTAGAACATCACGCCCACCCCGGCGAGGTGCTTGCTGGCAAAGCCGCAGCCCGGCTGGTTGGGATTGACGATGGCCGCGGCCTGCGGCAGCGCATCGCCCGGCAGGTGGTGGTCGGTGACCACCACATCGATGCCCAGCGCGCGAGCCCGATCCACGCCCTCGAGGCTGGCGATGCCGTTGTCCACCGTGATGATCAGCGCCGGACGGCCCAGCCGCGGATGCGCGGCGGCCAGATCGACGATTGGCGGGGTGAGCCCGTAGCCGTGCTCCAGCCGGTTGGGCACGAGGAAGTCGACCACCGCGCCCAGGGCGCGCAGCCCGCGGATGCCCACTGCGCAGGCGGTGGCGCCGTCGCAGTCGTAGTCGGCCACGATCAGCATCGGCTCGCGTGCGGCGATCGCCCGGGCGAGCCGTTGCGCCGCGTGGTCGATGCCGAGCAGCCCGTCGGGCGGCAGCAGGTCGCCGAGTGCCGCGTTCAGCTCGTCGGCGCCGGCGATGCCGCGCGCGGCATACACCCGTGCAAGCACCGGGTGCAGGCCCGCGGCGAGCAGCTGCTGCTGCGCCTGCGCCGGGGCGCTGCGGGTGACCAGGCGGGGCGGGGTGGCGCTCATGCCGGGGGCGGGGCGAGCGCGGCCAGCGCGTCGAAGCGGCGCCACCAGCGCCAGCGCCAGCCGGGGTCGGCGGCCAGGGTAAGCCTGCGGCGCTCGCCGGTGAGCACCACCCGTACCGTGCCCGGCGCGGCGGCGCGCAGCTTGCGCCAGTGCGGGCCTTCGAGCCAGGCATCGGCCTGCATCCAGGCCTGCGCCCAGGCCTGGGTGTCGCCCAGGCGTCGCGGCGCTCGCCAGGCATCGAGATCGACCAGCACCGGTCCTGCGTGGCTGCCCCAGTCGGGCAGCGGCTGGTCATGAGGGCAGACCTGCCAGCCGGCGGCGACGCCCAGACCGGTGAGGGCAGGGCAGCGGGTGATCAGCAGGCCACGGCTGCGCGCGGCGAGCGGTGCGGCGACGAAGCCGTCGAGCCATAGCGCATTGACCGGGCGCTTGCCGGCCTGTTCCCGGGCCTGGTTGACGGGATGCTCGTGCCAGCCCATCTGCACCTCGGTGAGCAGGCGCCGCCAGGCCCGTGCTGCCGGCCCTGCGGGCTGGTACGCGATCACATGGCGGCCGCTGGCCAGCGTCCAGGGCCAGGCCTGCAGCGCCCAGGGCGCGCCCAGCGCGAACCAGGCCTCGGGCCGGGGCGCCTGCAGGGCGAGCCCCGCGGCCTCGAAGGCCGGCGCGGCGCTCTGCGCGAGTTCGGCGGATTCGGCCGGGTCGAGCGCGAGCTGCGCGGGGTCGGTGAGCAGGGCGTGATCGATGCCCAGATGCAGATGGCAGGGACGCAGTCCCCACCACGGCGGCGTCAGCCCGAGGCCTGCGCCGGTGAAGGCCTGGATCGCGCTGCCTGCCGGCACACCGAACTCGGCACGCAGCCAGTCGTCTTCGGGCAACTCGGGCAGGGGATCACCGGGCAGCTGGCGGTCCTGAACGATGCGCCCGCCCGCGAGCAGGCGCTGCAGCGCGCTGCCCGCAGGCAGACGAAGCGCGCCGGCCGGGTCGGCGTCGGGCGCGGCGCCAGCGCACAGCAGGGTGATCGGGTTCATGGGCGGCCGTCGGAAGGGTGGGGATTCTATGGCACACTCGCCCGCCGTCTCCTGAAGCCACCAGCCTTGCCGTTTCCGTTCGAACTCCAGATCGGGCTTCGTTACACGCGGGCCGGCCGTCGGGCGGGCCGGCGCGATGGCTTCATCTCGTTCATCTCGGCCATGTCGGTGGCCGGCATTGCGCTCGGGGTGGCGGCGCTGATCACCGTGCTCTCGGTGATGAACGGCTTCCAGAAGGAGGTCACCGACCGGATGCTGTCGGTGCTCTCTCACATCGAGGTCTACGGGCCGCAGGCCGGGCTCGACGATCCGTCGGGGCTGCTGGCGCGTACCGCCGCGCATCCGCGGGTGGTGGCCGGCGCGCCCTTCGTGGTCGGACAGGCCATCATCGCGCGGGGCGAGACTGTGCGTGGCGCGATCGTGCGCGGCATCGATCCGGCGCGCGAACCGGCGGTGGCCGACTTTCTCGCGGGCCCGTCGGGCAAGCTGCTGTCGGGTCTGGCGCCCGGTGAGTTCGGTGCGCTGGTGGGGGTGGAGATGGCCCGCCAGCTCATGCTGCAGGTGGGCGACCGCATCGCGCTGGTGGCGCCGCAGGGCACCACCACGCCGGCCGGGGTGGTGCCGAGGCTGCGGCAGTTCACCGTCACCGGCATCTTCGACTCCGGTCACTACGAGTACGACAGCTCCCTGGTGCTCACCCACCTGCAGGACGCCGCCCGCCTGTTCCGCGTGGAGGGCGCCAGCGGCGTGCGCCTGAAGACCTCGCAGATGATGGCCGCGCCGGCCATCGCGCGCGAGCTCTCGGCGGTGCTGGGGCCCGAGTTCCATGTGCGCGACTGGTCGCGCGAGAACCGCAACTGGTTTGCCGCGGTGGAGATCGAGAAGCGCATGATGTTCATCATCCTCACGATGATCATCGCGGTGGCGGCCTTCAACCTGATTTCCATGCTGGTGATGACCGTGACCGACAAGCAGTCGGACATCGCCATCCTGCGCACCCTGGGCGCGAGCCCGGCCAGCATCCTCGCGGTGTTCATCGTGCAGGGCGCGGTGGTCGGGCTGCTCGGCACCGGGCTGGGTGTGGCTGGCGGCGTGCTGCTCGCGCTGAACATCGACGGGGTGGTGGGTACGGTGGAACGCCTGTTCGGCTTCCAGGTGCTGCCCAAGGGCATCTATGTGATCAGCCATCTGCCCAGCGATCTGCGCTGGCCCGATGTCGGCCTGATCGCCGCGGTCTCGTGCACGCTGGCGCTGCTGGCCACGCTCTATCCGAGCTGGCGTGCCTCGCAGGTGCGACCGGCCCAGGCGCTGCGCTATGAGTGAGCCGGCGGCAATGTCCTCCGACGGTGCGGGCGCCCGGGCGGCCGCGGACGCGGGCGCCGTGGCCGGCCCCGCGGCCGAGGTGCCGGTGCTTGCCTGCACCGGCCTGTGCAAGCGCTACGACGACGGCGGGCTCGGGGTGCAGGTGCTCAACGGGGTCTCGCTCGCGGTGCGGCCCGGCGAGCGGGTGGCCATCGTGGGCGCCTCCGGTTCGGGCAAGAGCACGCTGCTGCATCTGCTGGGCGGGCTCGATACCCCGAGTGCCGGCGAGGTGCGCTGGGACGGCCAGGATGTCTCGGGCCTGGGCGAGACCGAGCGCGGCGCCCGGCGCAACCGGCTGCTCGGCTTCGTCTACCAGTTCCATCACCTGCTGCCGGAGTTCAGTGCCATCGACAATGTCGCCATGCCGCTGCGCATCCGGCGTCTGCCGACCGCGCAGGCGCGCCGCGAGGCCGCCACCGTGCTCGAGCAGGTGGGTCTGAGCGCCCGGCTTGCGCACCTGCCGGGTGAGCTCTCGGGCGGCGAGCGTCAGCGGGTGGCGCTGGCCCGTGCACTGGTCACCCGGCCGCGTTGCGTGCTCGCCGACGAGCCCACCGGCAATCTCGATCGCGCCACGGCGCGGCAGGTTTTCTCGCTGATCGAGTCGCTGGGCCGCGAGTCGGGCACGGCCTTCATCATCGTCACCCACGACGGCGAACTCGCCGGCCGCGCCGATCGCGTGCTGGCGCTGCGCGACGGCGTGCTCTCACCGGCCTGAGCCGGATCGCGCCGGCCGCCGTGCTGGTCGACACCCACTGCCACCTCGATGCGCCGGAGTTCGCCGGCGAGGCGTTGCTGCTGCGCCGGCAGGCGCTGGCCGCGGGCGTGGGCCTGATCGTCGTGCCCGCCGTGGAGGCGGGCAATTTCGCGGCGGTGCGGGCGCTGGCTGCTGCCGGGGATGGGGGGGGGGCCGGCGCCGGCACCGACGCTGGCGCGCGCTGCGTGTACGCGCTGGGCATCCATCCGATGTATGTCGATCGGGCGCGCGACGAGGATCTTGACCTGCTGCGCCAGGCGCTCATGGCGGCGGCCGACGATCCCGCCCTGGTGGCGGTGGGCGAGATCGGGCTCGACGGCTTCGTGCCCGGGCTCGATGCCGCGCGTCAGGAGCGCTTCCTGGCCGCGCAGCTGCGCCTGGCCCGCGAGTTCGACCTGCCGGTGATCCTGCATGTGCGCCGGGCCCAGGACCGGGTGCTCAAGCAGCTGCGCCGGTTCCGTCCATCCGGGGGCATCGCCCATGCCTTCAACGGCAGCCACCAGCAGGCGCAGGCTTTCGTCGATCTCGGGCTGGCGCTGGGTTTCGGGGGGGCGATGACCTTCGCGCGGGCCCTGCAGATCCGTCGACTGGTCAGCGAGCTGCCGGCCCATGCCCATGTGCTGGAGACCGACTCGCCCGACATCGCGCCGGCCTGGCGCCATCCCGGCCGCAACGATCCGGCGCAGCTTGCCGGCATCGCGGAGGTCTTCGCGCAGCTGCGTGGCCTGAGCGTCGAGCGCGCGTCGGCCGTATCCACCGCCAATGCGGTGCGGGTGTTGCCGCGACTCGCGGCCTGGGTGGACTCGGCCAGTCGGCCGGGGCGAGGGGAAGCCTCGGCCTGAAGGCCGAGAGGCAGGCGACGCATGGCCGATGGCGGCGCGCTGCGCGTCGCGCAATCATCGGTCATGACCCGATCGGCTCGGTGGTGGCGTGGCCTGTCCCTGCCCGCGGCCTGCCCGCCGGGCGCGTGGGTGGTCGGCACCTGCTGGGCCGTGCAGCAGCTTGCGGCGCTGCCGCCGGAAGGGCTGGCGCGCGGGCTGCTCATCGCGGGCCTGGGTCTGCTTGGGCTGGGCGTGGCGGTGGGTTCGGGCCTGGGCCGGTGGCGTTTGCGCACGGCGGCGCGTCCCCTGGCCACGGTCCTCGTGCTGCTTGGCCTGGTGCTTGCCACCGGCGGCTGGGCGCTGCTGCGGGCCCATGCCGGGCTGGCCAGCCGCCTGTCGCCGGCGCTCGAAGGCGTGGAGCTGGTGGTGCGCGGCACCGTGCTCGACATGCCGGTGCCCTCGGCCCAGGGTTGGCGCACGCGTCTGCGGGTCGAGGCCATCGAGAGCCCGGTGGGGCTCGCGGCAGCGCCGATCACGGCGCGGCTGCTGTGGCCGTCTGCCGAGGCTGGCAGGCCGGGGGCCGTGGCGGTTGCGGGTCGCGATGCGCCCTTTCGCGCCGGCGAGCACTGGCGGCTTGCGCTGCGTCTGCGCCGACCGCTCGCGCTGCGCAATCCCGGGCAGTTCGATGCCGAACTGCGCGCCCTCGAGGAGGGCATCGATGCCCTGGGCACGGTGCGCGTCGGACCGCGCGCGGCTGCGCGGCCGCAGCGTCTTGCGGGCTCGTCCCTGGCCCTGCCGGTGCTGGTCGAGCGGGTGCGCACCGGTCTGCGCGATGCCATCGAGCAGGCGCTCACCGACCAGGTCGCGCCGGTGCGCGGCGTGGTGGTTGCGCTGGTGGTGGGTGACCAGTCGGCCATCCCGGGGGAGCACTGGGAACTGTTCAATCGCACCGGCGTGGGCCACCTGATGAGCATCTCGGGCCTGCACATCACCATGCTGGCGGGCCTGGGTATCTGGGCGGTGCGTCGGCTCTGGCGCAGCGGGTTGCGCTTGCCGGGGCGGGGCGGCCCGGCGCCGCCTGCCGCCTGGCTGCCCGAGCCGCATGCCGCCTGGGCGGGCGGTGTGGTCTGCGCGTTCGCCTATTCGGCGATCGCGGGCTGGGGCCTGCCCGCGCAGCGCACCTGCTGGATGCTCGCCGTGGCCGGATTCGCACTGCTGGCAGGCCGCGCCCGCGGCGCGCGCGATGTGCTGTGCACCGCGGCCGCCGTGGTCTGCCTTCTCGATCCCTGGGCGCCCATGGCCGCCGGCTTCTGGCTCTCGTTCGCGGCGGTGGCCGCGATCATCTGGCACGGCAGCCGCCTGCGTCTCGGGCAGGCTGGCGCGGGTGCCGTGCGGGGCCCGCAGACCACCGCCACCGCGGGTGCCGGCGCCGGCGCCGGTGCCGGTGCATGGGGCACGCGGCGGGCCGCGGCCATGTCACGGATCCGGGCGGTACTGGGCGAGGCCTGGCGCTCCCAGGTGGCCGCCACGCTCGCGCTGCTGCCGCTGGGCACGCTCTTCTTCGCCTCGGTCTCGCTGGTCGGCCCGCTGGCCAACGCCTTCGCGATCCCGCTGGTCTCGGGTCTGATCACGCCGCTGGCGCTGGCCGGTGGCGGACTGGCGCTGCTGCCCGGCCCGATCGGCAGCTGGGTGCTGCAGATGGCAGCCTGGTTGACCGATGCCCTGCTGCAGGCGCTCGCCATCTGCGATGGCTGGCGCTGGGCCTCGCTGGTGGTGCCCGCGCCCGAGACCCCGGCGCTGCTGCTGGCGGTGGTGGCCTGCGTCCTGCTGCTGGCCCCCTGGCCGATGCCGGGCCGGGTCTGGGCGGCCGGCGGACTGCTGCCGCTGCTCCTCGCCCCGGTGCGCGCGCCAGCCCCCGGAGAACTCTGGCTGACGGCGTTCGATATCGGCCAGGGCATGGCCGTGCTGGTCGAGACCCCGGCCGGCCGCTTGCTCTACGACGCCGGCCCGGCGTGGTCCGGCGACAGCGATGCCGGCTCGCGGGTGCTCGGCCCCTCGCTGCGCGCACGCGGCATCGATCGGCTGCAGGCTCTGGTGATCTCGCACCGCGACACCGACCATGCCGGCGGCGCGCTCTCGCTGCTGCGACAGCTCACGATCGAGCAGGTGATGTCCTCGCTGCCCGATGAGCATCCTGTGGTGCGGACGGCGGCGCGGCACCGGCGCTGCCGCCGGGGCGAGGCCTGGCAGTGGGGCGACACCCGGTTCGAGTGGCTGCACCCGGCTGATGATGATCCGCCCCTGGGCCGCCGCGCCGGCGCCAACCCGCTGAGTTGTGTGCTGCGAGTCCAGTCGCCAGCCGGCAGCGTGCTGCTCCCGGGCGACATCGAGGCTGCCCAGGAAGCCAGGCTGCTCGAGCGGCTGGGTGCCCCGGCGCTGCGGGCCGATCTGCTGGTCGCGCCCCATCACGGCAGCCGCACCTCATCCACGGCGGGCTTTCTGCAGGCGGTTGCGCCGCGCTGGGCGATCTTCCAGGTGGGCTACCGCAACCGCTTCGGGCACCCGGCGCCCACGGTGCTCCAGCGGTATCGTGACCAGGGCATCGCCGTGCTTCGCACCGACCGGGATGGCGCGATCAGCGTCCGTCTGCGGGCGGGCGCCGAGGCGCGCATCGAACTCGCCCGGCGCGAGCCGCTGCGCTACTGGCGAATGGGCGTGCCCGAAGCGGCAGAGCCCGAAGCGCCCTGAAGCCGCACCGCACCGTGGGTGTTGCAACAGCTTGCGAGCATGGGCGCCAGGTCTGCCGCACCCGCACCGGGCTCGGGCTGCGACGAAACCGGCCTACTGCGCCGTCCAGCCGCCGTCGATGGTCCAGGTTGCGCCGCGCACCTGGGCGGCGGCCTCGGAACACAGGAAGGCCGCCATCTCGCCGATCTGGCCGGGGGTGACGAAATCCACCGAGGGCTGCTTCTCGGAGAGCAGAGCCACCCGCGCCTCGTCGGCACTGATGCCGGCCTGAGTGGCGCGGGCATCGATCTGCTTCTGGACCAGCGGCGTGAGCACCCAGCCCGGGCAGATCGCGTTGGCCGTGATGGCGGTGCGGGCGGTCTCGAGGGCCACGACCTTGGTCAGGCCGATGATGCCGTGCTTGGCCGCCACATAGGCCGCCTTTTCCACCGAAGCCACCAGACCATGCGCCGAGGCGATGTTGATGATGCGGCCCCAGCCGCGCTCGCGCATGCCGGGCAGCGCGCAGCGGGTGGTGTGGAAGGCCGCCGAGAGGTTGAGCGCGATCACCGCATCCCAGCGCTCGGTGGGGAAGCGCTCCACCGGGGCCACATGCTGGATGCCGGCATTGTTCACCAGCACATCCACCCCCACCCCGGCGGCCTGCAGGCGGCTGAACAGGGCCTCGATCTCGGCCGGGCGCGAGAGGTCGGCCGCCTCGTAGCGCACCGTCACGCCGTGGCGTTCGGCGAGCGAGGCGCGCAACCGCGCGATCTCGTCGGCATCGCCGAAGCCGTTGAGCACGAGATGGGCGCCACGTTCGGCCAGCGCCTGGGCGATGCCCAGGCCGATGCCGCTGGTGGATCCGGTGACCAGTGCCGTCTTGCCTTTCACGCTGATGCTCCCTGATAAGATGGCGCGATTCTACAGGGGGCCCGGTGCCCCCTTTTTTCTGCGCAGGCGCCCGCCTTCGTGCCCTTCTGACGGAAACCCCCATGTCCATCCAGCGTCTGCATGTCGGTCCCCGGCTCTCCGAAGTCGCCATCCACCAGGGCGTGGTCTACCTTGCCGGCCAGGTGGCCGAGGACCCTTCCCAGGACATGGCCGGCCAGACCCGGCAGGTGCTGGCGGCCATCGATCGACTGCTCGGCGAGGCCGGCAGCGACAAGTCGCGCCTGCTGCAGGTGACGATCTTCGTGACCTCGATGGCCGAGTTTCCGGCCATGAATGCGGTCTGGGACGCCTGGGTGGTGCCGGGCCAGACCCCGCCACGCGCCACCGTGCAGGCGGCGCTCGCACGGCCCGAGTACAAGGTCGAGATCAAGGTCATCGCCGCGCAGGGCTGAGCGCGCGACCGGGGGCGCGCGCCGGCGCCGGGTCAGCGTCTGCCCAGGGGCTGCGACTGCCGGCCGTCAGCGCCAGCCCGCCCGATCGATGATCCGGGCCGCATTCACCTGGGCGCGACCGATCTGTGCCACTGGCAGGCTGTCCTGCCGGAACCTGCCCAGGCTCTCCAGTGCGGGGTTCTTCACCGACACCGTGGGCACCGCGGGCCACTCGTTGTTGCCGTCGGCCAGCATGCGCTGGGCCTCGTCGGAGGCCAGGTACTCCAGGAAGCGCGCCGCCGCATCGCGGTGCGGCGCGTGGCGGGCAATGCCGCCGCCCGAGATGTTCATGTGCGTGCCCCAGCTCGCCTGGTTGGGCATGATCACCCCGATGTTCGCCAACATCTCCCGGTCCTGCGGCTTGTCCGAGCGCATCAGCCGGGCGAGGTAGTAGGTGTTGGTCAGGGCCACCCCGCACTCGCCGGTGGCCACGGCCTTGATCTGGTCGGTATCGCCGCCGCGCGGGCTGCGCGCGAAGTTGGCCACCATGCCGCGCGCCCACTGCTCGGCGGCGGCTTCACCCAGGTGTTCGGACATGGCGCCGATCAGCGACAGCATGTAGGGATGGGCGCCGGAGCGGGTGCACAGCTTGCCCTTGAGCTGCGGGTTTGCGAGGTCCTCGTAGCGGCGCACCGTATCGGCGGGCACGAGGGCCCGGTTGTGGATGATCACCCGTGCCCGGGTGGAGACCGCGAACCACTCGCTGCCCTGGCCGTCGTCCTTGCCGCGCAGATGCGCCGGGATGCGGGCCTGCAGCGTGGCCGAGCGCAAGGGCTGGAACAGGCCCTCGATCTGCGCTTTCCAGAGGCGAGCGGCATCGACGAGCAGCACCACATCGGCGGGGCTGTTGCGGCCCTCGGTGCGCAGCCGCTCCAAAAGCGCCTCGTCCCCGGACTCGATGCGGTTGATGCGGATGCCGGTCTGGCGGGTGAAGTTGGCGTAGAGCGCCTCATCGGTCTGATAGTGACGTGCCGAGTAGAGGTTGAGCACGGGCTCCTGCGCCAGCGTCGACGCCGCCGGCGTCGCCAGCGCGATCAGCGCCGCGGCCAGCCGCGCCAGGGGGCGGACACGGCCCCACCGGGAACCCGGCGGCAGGCTGGCCGTCTGAGGGCGATCGCCTCGCGGGCGCGCCAACCGGACTCGGATCGACGGGATGAGAGCAGCGCGGCAGGCGCGCAGACGGACGGCAATCATGGTGTGGGGATGGCGGGGACGGGGCTTCGACGGTGGAAGGCTGAAGACCGAGTCTAGCCAGTTCGCGAGTCAGATGCAAATGAGAAGTGTTTCTATTGAAGGTGACGCCATACCCCCTCGGAAGGCCGGGCCGACAATCCGGAAAGCCGGGCCTACAATCGGCGGCCATTCGCCCGTCCGCGTCATCACTGTCGCCTGCCGATCTGCCCCGTGACCGCTCCCCGCCGACCTGCCCGTCGATGGCTGCTCGCTGCCTTGCCGCTTGCCACCGGCCTGCTGCCGGCTTGTGGTCTGATCCCGGGCCGGCCATCACCTGCCGCTGCCCTGTCGCCCGCCGGGGCTCCCGGCGCCATCGGCGGCGCGGGGGCCCCCGGCGGCGACCCGACCCCGCGCAAGCCGCGCCTGGGGCTGGCCCTGGGTGGAGGCGCCGCGCGCGGCTTCGCGCATGTCGGGGTGATCGAGGTGCTGGAGCAGGCCGGCCTGCGCCCCGACCTGGTGGTGGGCACCAGTGCCGGCAGCGTCGTGGGTGCGCTCTATGCCAGCGGCATGAGTCCGCGCGCCCTGCGCGAGGCGGCCCTGGGTCTGGAAGAAGGCGCTCTTGGCGACTGGACTTTCAGCGCGCGCGGCGTGCTGCGGGGGCGCGCACTGCAGGACTCGATCAACCGCTGGGTGGGCTCGCGCCCGATCGAGCGGTTTGCCCTGCCGTATGCCGCGGTGATGACCGATCTGTATGACGGCTCGATGCGTCTGGCGCGCAGCGGCGATGCCGGCCTGGCCGTGCGCGCCTCGAGCGCCGTGCCGGGGGTGTTCGAGCCGGTGCGCATCGGCGATCGCGAGTATGTCGATGGCGGGCTGGTCAGCCCGGTGCCGGTGCGCGCCGCGCGCGCGCTCGGCGCCGAGGTGGTGATCGCGGTGGACATCTCGGCCAAGCCGCGGTTCCAGGACACCGACTCGCTGCCGAGGGTGCTGCTGCAGTCGGTGGCGATCATGTCGCAGCACCTTGCTGCTGCCGAGTTGCGCGAGGCCGACGCCGTGGTCACGCCGATGGTGGGTGACCGCGGCTCGGCAGATTTCTCCGACCGCCCCGGCGCGATGGCCCTGGGCGCGCAGGCCATGCGCGCCGCGCTGCCCGGTCTGCAGGCCCGCATCGCGCGCTGGCGGCCCTGAATCAGCCGCCCTGAATCCGCGATCCTGGCGGCTGCGCCAGAACGCCTCAGTGGCTGGGCGGCAGTCCGGTCTGGTGGTCGCCGCCGGGGAGCAGCGTGCCGGTGAGCGGCAGCATCATGCCGGCACCGGCCAGCCCGCCGCCGGCGACCGGTGCGTCGCGGACCGGTGCGCCACTGGCCGACGCGGCGGGGCTCGCC
>CAIZPE010000136.1 GCA_903934795.1 uncultured bacterium
CCCAGCAGCAGGAACGCGAACGCGGGCGACTGCCGCAGGGCCGCGCGTCGCCACACGCTGTAGATCGCCACGCCCAGGATGATCGCGCCGAGGAAGGTGGCGATGTAGCGATGGATCATCTCGCGCCAGGCCTTGCCCATGGAGACCGGGCCGTGTTCGCCGCCCTGGTCCTGCACGGCCTGCGCGATGTGCTGGCTGGCGCGCGTGGGCGTGAGATGGCCGTAGCAGCCGGGCCAGTCGGGGCAGCCAAGGCCCGCGTCGGTGAGTCGCACCCAGGCGCCCAGCATGATCAGACACAGCGTGAGCACGACCGCGAAGCCGAGCACCCGCGAGAGGCTGGCACGGGCCCGGCGGGTGCGCTCGGCTGCGTCGGTGAAGGATTCGACCGTCATGGCGCTCACCCCACCCGCGACGCGCGCAGCAGCTTGGCAAGGTCCTTCTTCATGCGGCTGGCGTCAGGATTGGCGGGGAATCGCATCATCAGATTGCCCAGGGGGTCGATCAGGAGGATGCCGGGCGTCTGGTCTGGCGCCGACGCGGCCCGCAAGCTGGCCAGCGCGGCAGCGTCGGTGCGCAGCACCTGCAGGCCTTCATGGCCTTCCGGCAGGGTGGGCACCGGTGCGTCGGCGGACAGCAGCAGCACCCGCTCGATGCGGTCGCGGTCCTTGCCGGTGGTCAGCCGCACCTGTCGCATCACATACAGGCGCTGGGCACAGTCGTCGGCGCAGCGGCCGTCGGTGGTGGTGGTAAGCATGATCCAGCGGCCGCGGAACCGGCCGAGGCTGGATTCCCCGGAGGTGCCGGATGAGGCAGTTGCCGAAGCTTCAGTTGCTGGGGCGGCGGTTGCCGAGGCGGCGGTTGAGAGCGCGGCGGGCGCCGGCGCGGGGGCCGATGACCTCATCCCTGGCAGCTCGCTCACGGCCAGGCCGGCCACCGGCACCTGCGGCTGAACAAGCTCGCCGTAGTTGGTACGGCCCTCGGGCTTGAGGAAGTAGTAGGCGAGATAGGACGCGATCACCGGCGAGGCGCACACCGCGAGGATGGCCAGCAGCTTGATCCGGTTGCGGCGGCGTGCAGCGGGGTCAGGCGTGGCGGGCGGAGGAGGCTGATCGGGCATGACGCAGAAGGCTCAGAAACAGGTACAGCGCAACCGCACCGGCGGCGGCGGCCATGGCAAACCACTGGACGGCATAGCCGCGGTGCTTGTCGACATCGGCGCCGGCAACCCGCCACTGCCTGACCAGTCCGTCGTCCACTCCGCCGGGCGCCTGACGCACCACGAACGGCAGCAGGCTCAGGCCTGACCATGCGGTGAAGACCGCCGGATCGAAGTTCTGCCAGAGGCGCTCGTCCGGCCCCGGAGGCCGCGCCGCCGCCAGCTCCAGGGTTCGGGCGAGCTGCCGTTCGGCCATGCCGGTGAGCGTGACCTCGCCGTCAGGGGTGGTGAGGGGGGGCAGGCGGTTGCGATCGACCGGATCGCGGGCCACCCAGCCGCGCAGCACCATCACATGCTCGGACACACCCGTGATTCTAACCGGCGTGAGCACATGGAAGCCCGCCACCCCCTGGTGGGTACGGTTGTCGATGAAGACGCTTGCCTGCGGCAGGAATCGCCCCACCACGGCCACCGGCACGCCATCCACCGGTTCGGGCAGAGGGTCACGCCCGATGCGCAGGGGCGCCTGCTGCGCGGCCTTGTCGGCCCGTGCCTGCAGCGCGCGCTTCTCGTCGGCGCGGCGCAGCTGCCATTGCCCGAGCGAGGTGGTGATGGCCACCACCGCAGCCATGCCGAGCGCCGCGATCAGTCGAGACCAGGCTCCGAAGGCCGAGGCCTGCCGACCCGATGGGCGTTCGCCTGCCGGGGATGTCGGCTCGGGGGGCGGTGCGGGGGGGATAGAATGCGTTCCCATGAAATGGCTCGTCGTGATTGCCTTCGTCCTGATCCTCGCGAGCCTCGGTTCTGCGATGGTTTTTCTGATTCGCGACCGCGGCCGCACCCGCAACGTGGCCAGGGCGCTCAGCTTCCGGGTGGGATTCTCCGTCCTGCTGTTCCTGCTGATCCTGTTCGCCCATGCGATGGGCTGGATACAGAGCACCGGCATCCCGGTCCGAACCGGCGGATGAGCGTTCCGGGCACCGGCGCCCGTCACACTCCCGGCGCGGCACAGTCACCCGCCCCGGCCCCGAAAATCCAGCCCTGCCCGGGCATCGATCCCTGAAAAGACGCGGGGCTGCGCGCGGCAGCCCCGGTGTCTCTGGCGCCCGCCCAGGGGCGCCGGTTCGCAGCGCAGGTGGCAGGCTCCTAGAGCCAGTAGACCACCACGTACAGGCCAAGCCAGACCACGTCCACGAAGTGCCAGTACCAGGCCGCGGCCTCGAAGGCGAAGTGGTTCTCGGCGGTGAAGTGCCCGCTGAGGATGCGGAACAGCACCACGGTGAGCATGATCGCGCCCACGCACACATGGAAGCCGTGGAAGCCGGTCAGCAGGAAGAAGGTGGAACCGAAGATGCCCGAGGACAGCTTGAGGTTGAGGTCCTGGTAGGCATGCGCGTACTCGAAGGCCTGCAGCGACAGGAACACCGCGCCGAGCAGCACGGTGATCAGCAGCCAGAACTTCAGGCTGCCGCGGTGGTTGTCCTTGAGCGCATGGTGGGCGAAGGTGAGCGTGACGCCCGAGGTGAGCAGCAGGGCGGTGTTGATGGTGGGGATCGGCCACGGCCCGATCGTCTGGAAGGCCTCCACCACACCCGCCGGGCCGAGATTGGGCCAGGCAGCCGTGAAGCCCGGCCAGAGCACCGACTTGTGATCGAGGTCGCCCAGCCAGGGCATGGTGATCACGCGGGCATAGAACAGGGCTCCGAAGAATGCCGCGAAGAACATCACCTCGGAGAAGATGAACCAGCCCATGCTCCAGCGGAAGGAGACATCGACCCGGTCATTGTAGAGACCACCCTCGGACTCGCGGGCCACCGCGGCAAACCAGCCGAACATCATGTAGATCAGCACGGCGAAGCCGAGCGTCAGCAGCCACGGGCCGTAGGCCGCGCCATTGACCCAGCCGGCGGCGCCCAGACCGGCGGAGAGCAGCGCGACGGAACCGACCGCCGGCCACTGGGAGGGACTGGGAACGAAGTAATACGGCGCAATGCCGTGGGACGCTGCACTCATGCGGTGTCTCCCTGGTGGATTCCGGAGCGGTTCTGGATGAGGGTGAGGCCGGCCCCCGAGGGGCGGCGGGAATGCGGACAGGTCATCGGACAACCATCCGCACGATGAGCAGAAGGGCCAGCACGAAGAGAGCCGCCATGCCGATGCCGGCGATGATCACATGCACCGGGTTCAGGCTGCGCATGTCAGCCTGGTGGGCGCGACTGCCCCTGACCCCGAAGAACGAGGCGCCGACCGCGCGCAGGGTCTGGCCGAAGGTGGCGCGAGCGTTGCGGTCCATCACGACCCCTGCACCGGGGCAGCAGGCGAGGGCTTCACGCCCGGCTGGCCGGCCACTTCGAAGAAGGTGTAGGACAGCGTGATGGTGGTGACATCGGCCGGCAGCTTGGGATCGACCACGAACACCACCGGGAACTCCCGGGTCTGGTTCGCTTCGAGGGCCTGCTGCTTGAAGCAGAAGCACTCGAGCTTGCGGAAGAACTTGCCCGAGCCATCGGGCGCGTAACTCGGGATGGCCTGGCCCATGGTGGGCCGGCCCACCATGCTGGTGAGTTCGTACACCACCGTGACCAGTTCGCCCGGATGCACCGTGACCGACGGCACCCGAGGCCGGAAGGTCCAGGCGCCCCGGCTGTTGGCATCGAATTCAACGACGACCGAGCGGGAAGTGTCCACCTGGGTGTTGCGGGCGAAGTCGGCAGCCTTCTCGTCACGCTGGGTCATGAGGCCCACGCCGGTGACCTCGCAGATCGCCCGGTAGATGGGCACCATGGCATAGCCGAACCCGAACATCGCCAGGGCGATGACCAGCAGCTTGACCGACAGGTGCCAGTTGGCGATGGAGAGGTTCACGATCCGAACAGCACGCGGTTGACGATCACGCCCGCGAAGAAGACCGCCGCCACCGACAGCAGCACCAGCGCCGTGCGCAGGTTGCTGCGGGGTCTGATGGTGCTCATGGCGCGGCCCTCGACGCTCACTTGACGACCGGCGGGGTCTCGAAGGTGTGGAAGGGCGCCGGGCTGGGCAGCGTCCACTCCAGACCCTGAGCGCCTTCCCAGGGCTTGTCGGCCGCCTTCTCGCCACCCTTGATGCACTTGATCACCGCCCACAGGAACACCAGCTGCGACAGGCCGAAACCGAAGGCACCCACGGTGACCAGCGCATTGAAGTCGGCGAACTGCATCGGGTAGTCGGCATAGCGACGCGGCATGCCCGCCAGACCGAGGAAGTGCATCGGGAAGAAGGTGATGTTGAAGGTGATCAGGCTGAGCCAGAAGTGCCACTTGCCCAGCGACTCGCTGTACATGTGGCCGGTCCATTTGGGCAGCCAGTAGTAGGTGCCAGCAAACAGCGCGAAGAGCGAGCCCGCGACCAGCACGTAGTGGAAGTGGGCCACCACGTAGTAGGTGTCGTGCAGGGCGATGTCCAGGGGCGCGACCGACAGGATGATGCCGGTGAGCCCGCCCATGGTGAACACGAAGATGAAACCGATCGCGAACA
Organism: uncultured bacterium; assembly: GCA_903934795.1. GTDB lineage: Bacteria > Pseudomonadota > Gammaproteobacteria > Burkholderiales > Burkholderiaceae_E > Quisquiliibacterium. The sequence continues at coordinate 4,673 of CAIZPE010000136.1, forward strand.
GCATGGGGGTCTCGAAGGTCATCGACCCGCGCCACATGGTGGCCACCCAGTTGAAGATCTTCACGCCCGTGGGCACGGCGATCAGCATGGTGGCATACATGAAGAACAGCTGACCCGTAACTGGCATGCCGGTTGTGAACATGTGGTGAGCCCACACGATGAACGACAGAATTGCAATCGACGCCGTGGCGTACACCATCGACGAGTAACCGAACAGGCGCTTGCGGGCAAACGTGGGAATGATTTCGCTCACGATGCCGAAGGCCGGCAA
>CAIZPE010000137.1 GCA_903934795.1 uncultured bacterium
ATCGCGCTCGAGCAGCACCGCGGGCTGGACTGCGTGCATGCGATCAGCGCTTGTTCGGGCCCATGAAGCCGAACAGGTAGCCGGCCACCTTGCGCATCTGGATCTCCTCGGAGCCCTCGGTGATCCGGTAGCGGCGGTGATGGCGGTAGATGTGCTCGAAGGGCTTGTGCCGCGAGTAGCCGATGCCGCCATGCACCTGCATGGCCCGGTCAGCCGCCTCGCAGACCAGCCGGTTGGCCCAGTAGTTGCACATCGAGACCTTGTCGGAGAGCTTCTTCTCGACCTCGGGCTTGGGCATCTGGTCCATCTCCCAGGCGGTCTTGCGGATGAGCAGGCGCAGCATCTCGCACTGGGTGGCCAGTTCGACCAGCGGGAAGTGGATGGCCTGGTTCTCTGCGAGCGCCTTGCCGAAGGGCTTGCGCTCGCGGGCGTATCGCACGCTCTCGTTCACGCAGTAGGTGGCCGCGCCCAGCGAGCTGGCCGCCTGACGGATGCGGTTCTCATGCACGAAGTGCTGGGCGATCGCCAGACCGCGGCCCATCTGGCCGAGCACCACGGTCTCGGGCACCCAGACATGGGTGAAGCTCACCCGCGGGTGGTCGGTGGGCATGTTGAAGGTCCAGAGATACTCCTCGATCTTCACGCCGGGGGTGTCGGCCGGCACCAGGAAGCAGGTGATGCCGGTGGCATCGCCGTCGTTGCCGCTGGTGCGCGCGAACACCGCGCAATGGGAGGCCACATGCATGCCGGTGGTCCACATCTTCTCGCCGTCGATGCGCCAGCCGGCCACGCCGTTGCGGGTCTCGGGCACCGCGCGGGTCTCCATGTGCGTGGCATCGGAGCCGTGGTTCGGCTCGGTCAGGCCGAAGGTGATGCGGCGGGTGCCGTCGAGCGTGCCCGAGATGAACTCGGCCTGCTGGGCCGGCGTGCCGAAGTCGCGGAAGATCAGCACGAAGGGGTAGTTGGCAACGATGGAGTGCTCGTTCTGCAGGTCGTTGTGCAGGCCCAGCCCCTTGGCGGCGAAGTGCTCGCGGATGACCGCCATCCAGAAGTTGCTGCCGTCACGTCCGCCGTACTCGGCGGGCAGGGCAAAGCGCAGGTACCCCGCGCGATCGGCGCGACGCTTGGCCTCCTTGAGCAGGTCTTCCCACTCGTGGCGCGGCAGACCGCCGTTGTCGAAGTCGGTGCGCGCCCATTCCCGGCGGTGGTCGAAGAAGCGCTCGTTGTCGTCCTGCGCCTGCAAGGGCTTGATCTCGCGATCGATGAAGGCATCGAGCTCGGCGAGGTAGTCGACCAGGTCTTGTGGCAGGTTGAAATCCATGAGGTCTCCAGGTGGATGGCCGCGTCCGGACAGTCAGGACGACGGCAGGATGGGATGCTCCTGCGCGAAGAAGATCGGGGAGCGGGAAAGATCGATGAACTGGCGCTCGTCCTCGAGCAGGATGCGGCCGGCCTCACGGGCCTGCGGGCCGCGCGCGGCGAGGCACTGCTCGAGGCTGTCGAACCAGAGCTCGGCCACGCCGTCATAGCCGCCGGGCGAGCCGCGCGCACCGGCCAGCCCGGCGGCCGCCGAGTCATCGAGGGCGTGGCTCTGCACATAGCGGCGGATGCCGAGCGCGGGTGCGTGGCTGGCCACGAGCGGCGCGTGCACATCGCGCCAGCGGGTCTGGAACTGCTCGCGGGTGAGATGCGGCAGACGGTGCAGGCAGAAGACGATCTTGATCATGATGACGCGGCATTTTCCGCCAGGCGCCGGCGCCGGGCCAGCCGGGCGGCGAGCCGGCAGTCCGATACCTGCCGGAATGCCGCGGCGCGGGCGGCCTGCGCAGCCGGCCGGCCGGCCGCCGAACCGATGGCGTGCGCTGGCCGCCGGCGCTAGACCCGCTCCAGCCAGATGCTGCCGCCGGGGTCGCGCAGGCACAGCGGCATGCGCTCGCGGAAGAAGTCTGCGTGGAAGTGCTCCATGAAGGTGTTCATCAGCACCACACGCCAGGCCTGGTTGTACTGCAGGAAGGCCCTCAGCAGGTAGAGCTCGTTCCAGGCCCGACCGCCGAACACCCACTCGCGCGGGTACTCGAAGGGGTGGAACACATCATGGACATGCACATGCACGCCCGGCGCGAGCACCGGCAACACCTCGAAGAACAGCCGGTTCACATCGCTGCCGGTGCGCGCCACATGGGTGGAGTCGATGAACAGCACGTCGCCGCGCTGCAGCTGCGCGAACACCGCCAGATCGACATCCTGCAGGCGTTGCCGCAGCAGGGTGATGCGCTCGCGATCGCCGGGCCGCAGCAGCGATTCGAGCAGCGCCGGATAGGGCTCGATGCAGGTCAGCTCGAGCTGCCCGTCGAGAAAGCGATCGCGGGTGTCGAGCACCACGCAGGTGGAGTGGCCGCTGCCGACCTCGACGAGACGCTGCGGCCGCAGGTGGCGCAGCATGCAGTAGAGCAGGATGGCATCCGAGTACGAGTACGCCGGGTTGTCGAAGCGATAGCGGTTGCCCGGCACCGCCTCGTGGGTGAAGGGCATCTCGGCGTAGAAGCCCGCAAAGCTCTCGAGCAGGGCGAGCTGAGCCGACTCGCGCAGGTCGATGCCCGGGATCTCGCGCGGCATCGGCCCGAAAAGGCGGGCCTCGTCGCGACGCAGTTCGGCCTGCGAAGGGATTGGCGAGTAGAAGTGTCCGGCCGGCACGAAGCCGGCATCCCGGATGAGGCGATCGCGTTCGTCGATGAGCTCGCGCACCGGCGGCAGCCGGCGCGCCACGGACTTCAGCCAGTGCTTCATCGCGCGCCTGCCGACGCCGCCGTGGCGAGCGGGTCCGATGCCGCGGCCTGCGCCGTGGGGCCGCCGGCGGCCATCTGGTCGATCCAGGCGAGCTGGCGGGGCAGGCACACCCGCTGAAGATCATAGGTCTCGCACGCGAATGCCCTCGCCTGTGCACCCAGACGCCGGCGCTGGTCGGGGTCGTCCAGCAGGCCGCAGACCTCGTCGACCAGGGCAGCGCCGTCGAAGAAATCGACCAGCCGGCCGGTGTCGCCATGACGGATCGCCTCGCGCAGCGGCTCGGTGTCGCTCGCGACGATCGCACAGCCCACGCTCATGGCCTCGAGCAGGCTCCAGGAGAGCACGAACGGATAGGTGAGATAGACATGCACCGTGGACAGCTGCAGCAGCGCCACGAAGTGGCCGTAGGGCAGGTTGCCCAGGAAGTGCACCCGCGACCAGTCGGCCTCGGTGATGCGCGGCCTGACCTCGGCCACGAGCAGGTCCTTCCAGCTGCCGCCGCCGCTCGGGCGGGCGCCGTAGCTCACCTCGTTGCCGCCGACGATCATCACCCGGGCCCGCGGCCGGCGCCGCAGCAGTTCGGGCAGCGCACGCATGAACACGTGATAGCCGCGATAAGGCTCGAGGTTGCGGTTGACGAAGGTGATCACCTCGTCGCGGCGGGTGAGCGGCGCGTGGCCGCTCACGGTGAGGCTCACGCCGGGCGCGGGTGCGAGCGCGGCGGTATCGATGCCGTCATGGATGACCTCGATGCGGTGCCGGAAGGGCTCCGGGAAGGTGCTGGCCTGCCACCGGGTGGGCGAGATCCCGCCGTCGGCCGCCTGCATGTGCAGCGTGCTGTTCAGGTTCTTCAGTCGCAGGCGGCCGGGGTCTCCGGCATCGGGTCGGGAGAACTCCGGATCGAAGCCGACATCGGCGCCCTGCGCCTGGTAGTGAAACTCGCAGTAGATACCCATGCGCGCCCGCGGCCAGGCGTCCTTCAGGAACAGGCCCTCGCCCCAGCCGGGATGGGCCACGATCAGGTCGGGCTCGAAGCCCTCGGCCTTGAGCGCGAGCGCTGCCCGGAAGCAGGCCTCGCCCCGGAGGGTCTTGGTCTCGAAGTCGGTGAGCCAGGGATGCACCCCGGTGCCGGCCCGGCGTGCGATCGGATAGCGCACCAGCCGCACGCCCTGCCACAGGTCGCCCTCGCCCTGACGCAGCGTGAGGGCGACCACCCGATGACCGGCGGCGGCCAGCGCGGGGGCGAGGTGCTTGAACTGGGCGGGGAAGTTCTGGTGAACGAAGAGGATGTTCATGCGGGCACCATGATGCCGCAGACCGCAGGCACGAGGATTGCGCGCGGCCAATGCAGGGCTGGGGCGCCGACCCGCCGCGCCCTCGGGGCTCGAGGGCCCGGGCGCAGGCTCAGCGGTCGACGGCCCGGTCGATGGCCTTGGCGCGCAGGCTGGCTTCCTCGTTGGCCGCTCGGGCGCGGACCAGCGGATTGCCGTTGGCCGGCGCGTTCCCGGCACCGGGCGCCACGCCAGCGCCGCCCGGTTGCCCGGGCTCTGCGGCGGCTTGCGCCGCCGGCGCCGCCATGGGCATGGCTGGCACCACGCTCACCTGGGCATTGGCCATGGCCTTCTCGGTGCTGCCGCTCGGACAGGCACCGGCGGTGTAGAGCACGGATTCGCCACGGACGCACTTGCGCAGACCGCCGGGCGCGTCAGCGCCCCCGGCGGCGCTCTGGGTTGCCCCAGGGCGCGCCCCCGACACCGTGGCGGCGCCCGATCCGGTGCCGCCCGGGAGGACCGCTCCGGCCTGATCGCCGGCCTCGCCGACCAGCGCGCGTGCCTGGGCCAGCCAGCCAGACACCGGCGGAACATCACGCTGCACCCAGGCACCGACCCCGGCAGCGATCATCAGCAAGAGCAGAAACTTCGGGAGCATCGGCCAACCCCTTCGGACAAGGACCCTGCGGTCCAGTGTAGCCGGCGCGCCGGCGGAGCCTCACCGTGACACGGGGCCGCGGCGCCGGAGGGCGTCCGCATCCGGATCGGCGGCGCCCGGCTTGGCCCACAGGCGCGATCAGGTATTGCGCATCGGGCAGACACCCGGAATTAGTCTAGGACAAACGCTGGACAATAACGCCAGCCCGGGTCTACCATCGACCGGTCGTCAGCCTCCCATCCGCCCACCGAAAGCCGCCCATGTCCACTGTGAAAGCCTGTCTCGCCCAGAAATCCGCCCGAGTCTTCTCGCTCGAGACCACCGCCACGGTGGTGCAGGCCCTGCAGATGATGCGCGAGCAGCGCATCCGCTCGGTGCTGGTGATCGAGGGCGGCGCGCTCAAGGGCATCGTCACCCAGGGCGATTGCGCGATCAAGGTGCTGCTGCCCGGCCGTGATGCCCGCACCGTCACGCTGGACGAGATCATGAGCCGCAACCCCCAGACCGTGAATCTGGCCGCGACCCTCGATCAGTGCATGAAGATGATGATGGCGCGCAGCATCCGCCACCTGCCGGTGCAGGACGGCAGCACGGTGGTGGGCATGGTGTCGATCGGCGACATCGTGAAGGACATCATGCAGCAGCAGGGCGACCACATCCGCTACCTCGAGACCTACATCAAGGGCCACGCGGTCGAGTATTGATGCGTCGGCCGACATCAGCCCTTCACTGACGGGAACAGCGGCGCGCGCTTCTCGCGCACCGCCGCCACCCCCTCGGCTGCATCCTCACCGAGGAAGCAGAGCATCTCCATCGCCAGCGAGCTGTCGAAGATCGGCCGGGCCATGTCGAGCCAGCCGTTGAGCGAGCGCTTGGTCAGCCGGATGGCCTGCTGACTGCCGGTTCCGAGCTTGTTGGCCACCTCCATGGCCTTGGCCATCAGGTCGGCGCGCGGCACGCACAGGCTCACCAGACCGATGCGCTCGGCCTCGCGGCCGTTGATGAAGTCGGCGGTGAGCAGGTAGTACTTGGCCTTGGCCATGCCGCACAGCAGCGGCCAGCAGATCGCGGCATGATCGCCGGCAGCCACGCCGAGCCGCACATGCCCGTCGGTGATCCGCGCCTCCTCGGCCATGATGCTGATGTCGGCGAGCAGGGCCACCGCCAGCCCCGCCCCCACGGCCACGCCGTTGATCGCCGAGATGATCGGCTTGTCGCAGGCCATCATGGTGTGGACGATCTCGCCAGCTTCCTTCATGACCATGGCCACCCGGTCCGGGTTGCCGACCATGCCGGCGATCCACTCCAGGTCGCCGCCCGCCGAGAAGGCGCGATCGCCCGCGCCGGTGACCACCGCCACCCGCACCGCCGGATCGGCATCGATCACGCCCCAGATGCGGGTGAGCTCCCAGTGCAGACGGGCATTGGTGGCATTCATGTGCTCGGCGCGGTCGAGGGTGATCAGCAGCACGCCATTGGGCCGGGTCTCGAAACGCAGGAATTCGAAGTCTTCGTATCGCATGGAGGTCGCTTTCAGGCTGGGGCGCGCGCGCGCCGGAATGCGCGCCCGGCCGCCGGCGGCGGGCGCAGCGGCATACTCTAAACGAGCCGTTTCGCGGCTGTCGCCGGCCACGGGGGCCCGGCCATCACCAGGAGATCGATCATGAATTCCAGTCTGTGCCGCCGACTCGGCATCCGGTTTCCGCTGTTCGCGTTCAGCCACTGCCGCGATGTCATCGCCGAGGTCAGCCGCGCGGGCGGCTTCGGCGTGCTGGGCATCGTCGGTCACACCCCGGAGAGCGTGAAGATCGAGCTCGACTGGCTCGACGCGCGGGTTGGCGACGCACCCTACGGCGTTGACCTGCTGGTGCCCGGCAAGCTCGACGCCAAGGAGGGCGGACTCAGCCCGGCCGAGATCGAGGCGCGCATCCCGCCCGAGCACCGGCGCCATGTCGAACGCATCCTGCGCGATCACGGCATCGACACCGCCGGCCTGTGGGACGCCGGCATCGACGCCAACTATGGCGACAACCTGCGCGAGAGCGGGGCGCGCGCGGTGCTCGAGGAGGCGCTGCGCCACGAGCGGGTGCGGCTGGTGGTCAATGCCCTGGGTGTGCCGCCGCCCTTCATGATGGCCATGGCCCGCGAACGCGGCGTGATGGTGGGCGCGCTCACCGGCGCGCGCGAGCATGCGATCAAGCATGCGCAGGCCGGCGTCGACCTGCTGGTGGCCGCAGGCGGCGAGGCCGGCGGCCACTGCGGCGATGTCGCCACCATGGTGCTGGTGCCCGAGGTGATCGAGGCGGTGAAGCCCTGGCCGGGCACCTTCGTGCTGGGCGCGGGCGGCATCGTCACCGGCCGGCAGATGGCGGCCTGCATGGCGATGGGCGCCGACGGGGTGTGGTGCGGCTCGGTGTGGCTGACCACCCGCGAGGCCGAGACCAACCCGGTGGTCAAGCAGAAGATGCTGCAGGCCGATTCGCGCCAGACCGTGCGCTCGCGCAGCCGCACCGGCAAGTACACCCGCCAGCTGCGCTCGCCCTGGACCGATGCCTGGCAGGGGCCCGGCGCGCCCGATCCGCTGCCCATGCCGCTGCAGGGTCTGGTGAGCGAGCCGGCGCTGACGCGCATCGACAAGCTCTCGCAGGCCGGTGACCCCGGCGCGCAGGCGCTGGCCACCTACTGGGTCGGGCAGGGCGTGGGCCTGATGAACCAGCCGCTGGGCGCGCGCCAGGTGGTACAGGACTTCATGGAGGACTTCGCCAGCGCCTGCGAACGGCTGGCCGCCTTCGGCGAGTGAGGCTGGCGCGGCGCCCGCTCAGTCGAAGGACAGCCGCCAGAGCAGATCGACCGCCGATTCGCTGCCGGTCTGGGCACGCACCGCCAGCCGGTTGGTGAGGTCGAGCTGGATGCGCAGCAGGTTCCAGACCCCGCGCAAGCCCTGCTCGTAGGTGACCACCAGCCGGGAGCTCAGGCGCTTGCCGATCGCCACCACGTTCTGGCCGGCGGCGCCGGGGGCCACGCTGGCGCTGCCGCCCACCTGACCGGGCACCGCGCTGCCGCTCTGGAAGCCCGACAGGGTGGAGGCGGCGGTGAAGCTGTCGAGCGCCCCCGAGCCGCGGATGGTCAGCACATCCAGGCC
>CAIZPE010000138.1 GCA_903934795.1 uncultured bacterium
ATCGATCGGCATCGCCGCTCCTCGGTTGGGTCGGGCGATACGATACCTCGGTGGCATCCACAGTCAGGGAGATCAGATGAGCCGTTTCTTCGGGGAGTTCCGTCAGGTGGGCGTCGTGGTGCGCGACATCGAGGCCGCCATGAAGCACTGGGTGGAGGTCTGCGGGGTGGGGCCGTGGTTCTACACCGACCGGCTCGCCGTCACCGAGTTCAGCTACCGCGGCCAGCGCCATGACGATGTTCATCTCTCGATCGCGCTGGCCAACTCGGGCGATGTGCAGGTGGAACTCATCCAGCAGCGCTGCGACACCCCGACCATGTACCGCGACTTCCTGCGCGCCGGCCATGAAGGCATGCAGCACTGGTCGAGCTGGCCGGCCGACTATGACGCCCGCCTGGCCTGGGCGCTGGCCAGGGGCTACACCATCGGCCAGCAGGGCGACAGCGCCCGCGGCCGCTTCGTGTACCTCTGGAACGAGGGACACCCCGGCACGGTGATCGAGATGGCCGACCTCACGCCCGCACGCGACCGCATCTTTCGCGGCATCCGCGAGGCTGCGCAGGGCTGGGACGGCCGCGATCCGGTGCGCCTGACCTGGCCGGGCTGAGCGCGCCGGCGCGCCTGCCGGATAATGACGGGCCATGTCCGCCGACGGCCCGCCCTTGACCCCCAGCCCAGCCCCTGGCGCCGAGACCGAACTCGGCGCCCACACGCCGATGATGCAGCAGTACCTGCGCATCAAGGCCGAGCATGCCGAGCGGCTGCTGTTCTACCGCATGGGCGACTTCTACGAGCTGTTCTTCGACGATGCCCAGCGCGCCGCGCGGCTGCTCGGCATCACGCTTACCCGGCGGGGCGTGTCCGCCGGCCAGCCCATCCCGATGGCCGGCGTGCCGGTGCACTCGGCCGAGCAGTACCTTGCCCGGCTGGTGCGGCTGGGCGAGTCGGTGGCCATCTGCGAACAGATCGGCGACCCGGCCACGAGCAAGGGGCCGGTGGAGCGGCGCGTGGTCCGCATCGTCACCCCGGGCACGCTCACCGACGCTTCGCTGCTGCCCGAGCGCGAGGAGCGCATGCTCATGGCAGCTCTGCCGCAGGGCAGGCTCATGGGTCTGGCCTGGCTGTCGCTTGCCAGCGGCGAATGCTGGCTGGCGCAGACCGATGCGGCCGGCTTCGCCGCCGAGATCGAGCGGCTGCGGCCCGCAGAGCTGCTCTGCCCCGAATCCTTCGACCCGGCGCAGGCGCTGGGCCCGCTGGGCGCAGCCGATGTCCTGCGCGGCCTGGCGCTGGCCCGGGCGCCCGACTGGCAGTTCGATGACGCCCGTGCGCGCCGGCAGCTGACCGAGCTGCTGCAGGTGGCCGATCTTGCCGGCTTCGGCGCCGAGGATGCGCCTGCGGCGATCGGTGCGGCCGGAGCCCTGGTGGCCTACGCGGCCCGCACCCAGGGTCGTGATCCCTCCCATCTGCAGGGACTGAAGGTGCATCACGGCGACACGCTGCTGGTGCTCGGCGGAAACCTGGAAGCAGCGCCCCGTGGGCCACATCCCTTCCCGAAGCCGTCGGACTGGA
>CAIZPE010000139.1 GCA_903934795.1 uncultured bacterium
ACGCCCAGAAGGCGTCATAGCCCCTGTCGAGCTGTTCGAGGGCCTGCAGGACCACGGGGTCTGTGCCTTGCGCCTGCAGCCGCGCGCGCAGTGCCGCGGCCCCGGCGGTCCAGCGCTCGGCGCCTGGCCTGGCGCTGCGCAAGGCATCCGGATGCCTGGGCGCGTCGACGGGCGTCAGGAACAGCTGCGTGTTGGCGATCGGCCAGAGCAGATCGCCGTCCTGGAGTGAGTTGGGTGGTGGGTGACGCGGCATGGCTGGCAGGGGCAATGAGGGTCTTCAGAGATAGCCCAGGCGGTGTGCAGCCGAGACGGCCTGTCCCTGATGGCTGACGCTGAGCTTGCCATAGATGTTCCGGATGTGGGTTCGCACGGTGTTGACCGTGATGCCGAGCTTCAGGCCGATCTCGTCGGCCACGAAACCCTGGGCCACCAGGCGGAGCACTTCCACCTCGCGATGCGACAGGCGTTCCAGCGGGGTGGCTGCCACGGTCTCGGGCGCTTCGGGCTCGAGCGGCGATGCCGGCCGGCGCAGCCGCTGCAGCAGGTGACGGGCGATCGCCGGGGAGATGGGCGATTCACCGGCGCGCGCCTGGTGGAGGGCGGCCACCAGTTCCTCGTTGCTGCTGCCCTTCAGGATGTAGCCATCGGCGCCGGATTCGATGGCCCGCAGCACCGGCGCCTCGTCGCCGAACACCGTGAAGACCAGCACCACCACGCCCGGCTGGCCGGACCGAAGATCGCGGATCAGGCTGGCGCCGTCGCCGTCCGGCAACTGCAGGTCCACCAGCACCATGTCGGGCTTCAGGCGGGCAAGCTCCTGTCGCGCCTGGGCCAGGCTGGCCGCCGTCCCGACCACCACGAAGTCGTGCTGAGCCGACAGTGTGCGAAGGATGCCCACCGTGACCTTGAGATCGTCTTCCACCACATACAGGCGGGCAGTCATGGGCGATGCTCCTGGGGGTCGGTGCTGTGGCGGTCGCTGGGCGGGACCCCGATCATCCGCCCGCGAACAAGGCCCGGCATCCCCAGATGCGGTGATCGATGAACGCGCATCGGGCCGAATTTCCCTGCCGCGGTACTCAATTTTGGGTATGCCCGAGGTGCCGCGGGCCGGTAGTCTCTGCCCTCAGTCGGGCGCATGGATGGCAGGTGTGCTCAATGAAACACATCGGCAGGCGGCCCTGATCTGTGACTTTTCTCACGCTCGTCAAGTTTTCCGGTCACCCTGTTTCGGTTATGGTTAGGTTGTCCAACGCCCGCCCGATGTGTCCGCGCCGATCCGGCGCCGTCAAGTTGCTCCGGTCTGTCATCCCCATCCCCACTCGATCCGTCCCTGACGGCCGAGTCTTCCACCGGGTTGTGCCGCGCGCGTCTTCGCGCCTAGCTGCACTCCCTTGTGCCCCTTTTGCCGCGCTCTGCCGGCCCCGACCCGCGTGCGTCCCGCGGTCGGGGTCGCCCCTGATTGCTTCCTGAAAGTCATCACGCCATGGCCAAGAAACCCGATTCCAGCAAGCCCGTCGCCATCGATCCCGCCCCGTCGGCCACGCCACTGGCAGGCGTGCGTCCGGCGGTCACGCCGCCGCCGGCCCGGCTGAAGGATCCTCGCCTGCTGGCGGAAGAGTCGGCTGCGGAGCTTGCCGCGGCGGAGGCGGCGAGCGAGCTCGAATCCCCCGCGTCGCTGGCAGGGGGAGAGCCGATCCTCGTTGCCCAGGCACCGGCCTCCACGGTGGCGCCGCAAGGGGCTGCCAGTGCATCCTCGTCGGCTGCCGCCGGTGGTGCGGCCAGCAGCGCGACGGCATCCGCCGCAGGGGCAGCCGCCATGGGCGCGGCGGCCTCGATGGGCCCGGTGCTGGCGGTGCTCGGCGCGGTTGGCGTCGCGGCGGCTGCATCCGGCGGCTCGAGTTCCTCACCGGCACCGGCACCCGCGCCGTCGCCCTCGCCGGCAGACACCACGCCGCCTGCCGCACCGGTCATCAGCGCGGTGGCCACCGACAACACCGTCAACGGCAGCGAGAAGACGGCCGGGGTTGCGGTGAGCGGCACGGCCGAGGCCGGTGCCAGCGTGGCGGTCACCTGGGGCAGCACGACCAAGACGGTGACGGCCACGGGCGGGGCCTGGACGGCGAATTTTGCGGCGG
>CAIZPE010000140.1 GCA_903934795.1 uncultured bacterium
CGCCCATGTCGCTGCCAGAAGGGCTCGTGGTTCCAGCCCGAAGCGCAGCGTTCGCGTGATCGGGCTCATCGCGATTCCTCCAGTCCGAGTTGCCGGCGCAGTTGCGGTGTGAGGTCAGCGATCCGGCTGCCGGCACCAGACCCGATCAATGCGCCCTGGGTGAAGACGAGGCACCTACAGTCGGCCGGTAGCCGCGCCACCAGCCGATCGAGCTGCTCGCCGAAGGCAGCGGCCTCGCGCAGGGCGGCGGCGCGGTCGGTGTCGCTGGCGTCACGGCGCAGCAGTTGCGCGGTGACCTGGCCTTCCTTGGCGCGGTAGAGCGAGGCGATATCGACTGTGGCCAAGCGCTGCCCGGAAGGCGGCAGCAGCAAGGAAGCGGCTGCCACCAGCGCGAGGCTCAGCGCGGCGTTGAGCCCGACGATCAGGGCGAGCTCGCTGCGGCTCACGCCTGCCCCCGCTCGGCCAGCACCGCGTCGATGGCCTGCGTCACCGACAGGCCTTCGGCGCGCTTCGCGTTGATCGCGCTGAAGTCCTCCGCCCGGCTGGAGAAGAGCAGCAGGCTGTAGGGGTCGACGATCAGACGCCCTACGCCGTTGCCGACCGGCGAGTGGATGAAGACCTCCGAATACGCGCCATGCTCGGTCCGCAGCGACTGCAGCAGTCGCTTCATGGCGTCGTCCATGGTGAGCTGGCCGAGCTTGTCCATCATCTCGATGGACTCGGGCTTCTGGCGCAGCAGGAACATCCAGTCGGAGTTGTCCAGTGCCGCCTTGGCGGCTGGGTTGCGGTAGTAGTCGTCCACGCCCTGCGTGGCGGACATGAACGCGCCCTTGTACTTGCGCGCCCGCCGGTAGCCGGCCTCAATGAACTCGGCGGTGGCCCCTCCCGAGAGCAGGTCCCAGGCCTCGTCGATGATCACGATCTTCTTGCGATCGCGGGTGAAGTACATCTCGCGGGTGATGCGGTACATGACGATCAGCAGCACTACCGTCTGCAGATCCTTCTTGGCCTTCAGCTCCTCGAGTTCGAGCACGATGAAGTCGCTCGAGAAATCGATGCTCGCCTCGCGGTCGAAGTACTTGCCGTAGGTACCGTCCCGCGCGTAGGGCGCGAGCATTGCGGCCAGGTCCTTGAGCCGGCGATCGCCTTCGGCCTCGGCATCGGCGTCGTCGTCCAGGCGCCCGGTGGCCAGCAGCGCGTGGATGTCGGTGATCGTCATCGCGCGGCCCTTGGCCTTCCAGACCTTCTTGATGGCCGCACCGAGCGTCGAGTACCGAAAGCCGTCCAGCGCCTCGCGTGGCGAGACCATCTGGGCGAGCAGGGGCTGCAACAGCTCCATGTCCTCGTCGATGTCTTCGACGAAGCTGAAGGGGTTGAGCGAGATCCCGGCGCTCTCGGTGAACTCGATGAAGCTGCCGCCGACGTTGCGGCAGGCCTTCTCGTAGGAGCGGCCGACGTCGATGATCCAGACCCGGGCGCCGGTGCCGAGATACGACATGGCGATCTCGTTCAGGAGCAGCGACTTTCCGGAGCCCGAGGTGCCGGCAATCGCCACGTTGTAGTTGCCGGCCGGGTTGTCGTACACGTCCAGCGGCATGAGCTGGCCGCGCCGGCCGCCCAGCATTAGGACTGGCGTGCCAGTGCCGGGCCACTCGGCGATCAGAGGTGCCAGGTGCACCGCGTTGGCCGAGGTCTTGGTGCTCACCCGCTTCATGCGCGAGAGATCGCCGTGAAAGGGCGGCGACAGCGTCATCGGCAACGAGCCGATCAGCCCCTGGGCCATCATCATCGTGTCCCGCGACAGCTCGAAGCCGCGCGCCCGGAAGATCGAGCGGGCGGCCTGCTCGGCGCGGGCCATGGCCTCGGGCGGAGCGAAGAGCGCCACCTGGTGCTGCAGGTCCACCAGCTGCTGGCCGTCGTCCAGGGCCTTGAGCACGATGTCCCAGTCGGCCTTGCGCTCCTGCATGTCGGGCAGGAAGCGCGCCATGTAGCTGGTGGCGTTGGTGGTGGCGCGGGCAGCCTTAAGATACGCCCAGTTGCGCGTGGCCTCGGCATCCAGCACGTGCACGCCTAGCGTGATCATGAAGGGGCAGGGGTACTGCAGCGTGGCCTGGTAGAGGTCGCCGATCAGGCTACCCATGTTCCACAGCGCAAAGCGCGGTGGGAACGATCGCACCGACAGCAGACGCATCTCCTGCGGCTCGGCCATGGGGTTGGCCAACGTGATCCCGCCGGGACGGATGACGAGCATCGTCGCCGGGTCGAGCACCTGGTCGCGCAGTTCGCGCCCGGCGTCGTAGGTGAGCGGCAGGCCGTCGCCCGCCTGCCTGTGCGGATCGAGCAGGGCGGACACCCAGTTGATGAGGTCTCCCGCCGTCCATGGGCGCGACGGGAAGCCGGCGGCGTGCA
>CAIZPE010000141.1 GCA_903934795.1 uncultured bacterium
ACCCGCCCATACAAGCGCGCGTACGCCTCCCCCATCACGCCGGCACTGAACACCGTCTGCGCCCGCGCCCGCGCTGCCTGGCCCAGTCGGGCCGCCAGCTCGGCATCAGCCCAAAGCCGCTCCATCGCCCCCCGCAGCGCCCCGGCATCACCCGGCGCCACCACGAAGCCGGTCTCGCCATCCCGATTGATGTAGCTCGTGCCGCTGCCGATCTCGCACGACACCATGGGCTTGCCGGGCGCTGCTGCCTCCAGCAAAGACACCCCGAACGACTCGGCCCGCAGGTGCGACGGGAACACGAAGCCCTCGCACAGCGTGAGCAGCGCGTGCTTGTCGGCTTCGCTCACACGCCCGGCGAACACCACCTGCTCACCCAGGCCCAGCGCGGCAGCCTGCGCCTGCAGCGCAGCGGCCTCGGGGCCATCGCCCGCCACCACCACCCTCATGTCGGTGCCCGCCACTGCGTCCAGCAGGTAGTTGAGGCCCTTGTAGTAGCGCAGCACCCCCAGGAACAGCAGGAAGCGCCCGCCCGCGCGCTGCCGCCAGTGCGCCAGCTGCTCGGCCCCGGGCGCCGGAAACTGCGCGGCATCCAGCCCGATGGGGATCACCGTGCTCTTGGCTTGCCAGCGCTGCACCACCGGGCTGGTCTGCGCATAGTTGGGGGAGGTGGCCACCAGCGCAGCCGCGCCGCCCAGGAACACCCGCTCCAGGGGCGCATACACCCGGCGCAGCAGCCGCTGCTTGACGATGTCGGACAGCTGCGACACCACATAGGGCTTGCCCGAGCCGGCCAGCAGCCAGGCCAGATCCCCCCAGGGCCAGGGGTAGTAGAAGTGCAGCAGGTCTGCCTCGCGGGCCAGCGCCCGCAGCCGGCCCAGCAGGGCCAGCGAGAAGCGCGCTGACGCGAGCGAGAAGTCAATGCCCACCCTGTGCACCGGGTGCCCGTCCACCGTCACCACGGGCGGTTGTGGATGGGGCGAAAGCGTGAGCACCGTGCTGCGCACCCCATGCGCCGCGGTGCTGCGCGCCACCTGGTTGATCAGGAACTCACCGCCGCCGAAGGTGTCGGGGTGGTAGTGGGAGTACACATGCAGCACCCGCATCACGCAATCCGGGTGT
Organism: uncultured bacterium; assembly: GCA_903934795.1. Lineage (GTDB taxonomy): Bacteria > Pseudomonadota > Gammaproteobacteria > Burkholderiales > Burkholderiaceae_E > Quisquiliibacterium. The sequence continues at coordinate 1,120 of CAIZPE010000141.1, forward strand.
AGACATCCACCGTTTGCCGTGCGCATCGCGCCCAGGTGAAGCCGGCCGCCTGCGCTCGGCCCAGGCCGCTCAGCGCCGCTTGCCGCTGCGGGTCATCCAGCACCCGGGCCAGCCCCTGTGCAATCGAGGCCACCGACTCTGGCTCGATGATTTCCGCGGCCTCGCCCAGCACCTCGGCCAGCGCGCTCGCGCTCGAGGCCACCACCGGCGTGCCGCAGGCCATCGCCTCGAGCGCCGGCAGCCCGAAGCCTTCATAGAGCGACGGGAACGCGAAAGCCGCCGCCCCGCTGTAGACCTGCGGCAGCGAGTCCTCGTCCACATAGCCCAGGGCCATCGCCTCCCCGGCTGCCTCCAGGCGTGACAGCGTCTGGTGGACCTGCGCGGTGCGCCAGCCGGCCGAGCCGGCCACGGCCAGCGGAAAGGCGCGGCGCAGCGGCGCCGGCAGGCTGGCAAAGGCCGCCAGCAGCCGCTCGAAGTTCTTGCGCGGCTCGATGGTGGCCACGATCAGCAGATAGCCCCGCCAGCGAAGCCCCAGCCGGTGCAGCGTCGCCGCGCACGCGGCTTCGGTGTGGGGCCGGAACACCGGGTCCACACCCAGCGGCACCACGCTCAGCCGCTCCCTGGGCACGCCCAGCCGGGCCCGGATCTCTTCGGCCACATACGCCGAGTCGGTGATCACCTGATCGGCCCGGGCCAGCGCCTTGGGAAATTCCCGTGCCAGGAAGGCGATGCGCTCGGCCGGATGGAACTCGGGGTAGCGCAGGAACGACAGGTCGTGCACCGTCACCACCGAGCGGCCCTCGAGGGGCAGCAGGGTGTAGTTGGGCGAGTGGTAGATGAAGCCGCGCAGCGCGCGGGCCTGCTGCCGCAGCCGCCAGCCATTGAAGCCGCGGTACACCCGGCGCGCCAGCGAGCGCAGCGGCAGGTGCCGGCGCGCCAGCGCCGCGGCCTGGCCACCTGCGAGCAGACGCTCCGGGTTGTCGATCAGCCGGCCGCGGTGCAGGAAGCGCAGCTCGCTCACCCGCGGCTCGTGCCGCAGTTCGCGCGCCAGCGCCAGGGTGTAGCGGCCGATGCCGGTCAGCGGCGCGCTGATCGGATCAACCTCCAGCACCACCTTCATGCCCGCACGGCCTC
>CAIZPE010000142.1 GCA_903934795.1 uncultured bacterium
CGCCTCGTGCGTGTCTCGCGTCGAGAAGGCGCTGCTCAAGGTCTCCGGAGTCTCCGGCGCCACGGTGAACCTCGCGACCGAGAAGGCCAGCATCCGGGCGCTGTCGACGGTGCCGGTCGCCACGCTGAAGGCCGCCATCGAGAAGGCCGGCTACACCGCCAAGGATCTTCAGGAAACGAATCCGCCACGGGCCCCGCGTCTGCCGGGCTGGTGGCCGGTCGCAGTAAGCGGCGCGCTTACGCTGCCGCTGGTGCTGCCGATGCTGCTGCAGCTCTTCGGGATCGACTGGATGCTGGATGGCTGGGTACAACTGGCACTGGCCACGCCGGTGCAGTTCTGGCTCGGCTGGCGCTTCTACCGCGCCGGCTGGAAGGCCGTGCTCGCCAAGACCGGCAACATGGACCTCCTGGTGGCGCTGGGCACCTCGGCGGCCTACGGGTTGTCGGTCTACCTGCTCTTCAAGCATGCCGCGCACGGCATGCCGCACCTGTACTTCGAGGCCTCCGCGGCCGTGATCACGCTGGTGCTGCTGGGCAAGTGGCTGGAACAGCGCGCGAAGCGGCAGACGGCCGACGCCATCCGTGCGCTGAACGCGCTGCGCCCGACCACCGCACGCGTGCGCCGCGGCGACGCCGAGGTGGATGTGCCGGTGGACCAGGTCCTGGTGGGCGACCTCGTGATCGTGCGCCCCGGTGACCGCGTCGCGGTCGACGGCGACATCGTCGAAGGCCGCAGCCACATCGACGAATCGCTGATCACCGGCGAGAGCCTGCTGGTGGCCAAGGGCGTGGGCGACAAGGTGACCGGCGGCGCCATCAATGCAGAAGGCGCGCTCACGGTTCGTACAACGGCCATCGGCGCCGAGACGACGCTGGCCCGCATCATCCGCATGGTCGAGTCGGCACAGGCCGCGAAAGCGCCCATCCAGCGCATCGTCGACCGCGTGAGCGCAGTGTTCGTGCCGGTGGTGCTGGTCATCGCGCTGCTGACCTTCGTGGGCTGGTTCGGCTTCACCGGTGACTGGGAACAGGCGCTGATCAACGCTGTCGCGGTGTTGGTGATCGCCTGCCCTTGTGCGCTCGGGCTGGCCACGCCGACGGCCATCATGGCCGGCACGGGTGTGGCCGCGCGCCACGGCATCCTCATCAAGGATGCCGAGGCACTGGAGGTCGCACATGCCGTCACCGTAGTCGCGTTCGACAAGACCGGCACGCTCACCGAGGGCAAGCCTTCGCTGGCCGCGGTGGTGGCGGCGGACGGCTCGACGCGGGAAGAGGTGCTGCGCCTAGCGGCAGCACTGCAGAAAACCAGCAGCCATCCGCTGGCCGTGGCCGTGATGGACCAGGTTCGCCACGAGCGCCTGCCGGTGCCCGAGGCGCACGATGCGCAGGCCCTGCCGGGGCGTGGCGTGCAGGGCATCGTGCGCGGCCAGACGCTGGCGCTTGGCAGCACGCGCCTGCTGCGCGAGTTGGGTCTCGGAGAAGGCCGACTGCACGCTGAAGCCCAGCGTCTCGAGCAGCAGGGTCGGACGGTGTCGTGGCTGGTTCAGGTGCAGTCGCAGTCCGATGCCGGCCAGCAGCGTCTGCTCGGCCTGCTGGCCTTCGGCGACACGATCAAGCCCGCCGCGGTGGAGGCCGTGTCCCGCCTGCATCAGCTCGGCATCCGCACCGTCATGCTGACCGGCGACAACCGCGGCGCGGCTGAAGCCGTCGCGAAGGAACTTGGCATCGCCGAGGTGCGTGCCGAGGTGCTGCCCGGCGACAAGGCGGCCATCGTCAAGGAACTGCGTGACGCCGGCGACATCGTCGCCTTCGTCGGCGACGGCCTCAACGACGGCCCGGCCCTGGCCGCAGCTTCGGTGTCGTACGCGATGGCCGGTGGTGCCGACGTGGCCACCGAGACCGCCGGCATCACGCTGATGCGCGGCGACCCGCGGCTGGTGGCCGACTCTCTGGACATCTCGCGCCGCACCTACTCGAAGATCAAGCAGGGTTTGTTCTGGGCCTTCGGCTACAACGTGCTGGGCATCCCGCTGGCGGCGTTGGGCCTGCTGAACCCGGTCATCGCTGGCGCCGCCATGGCCTTCAGCAGCGTCAGCGTGGTGCTGAACGCGCTGACGCTGCGCCGCTGGCAGGGCGTCGCTGGCGCGCGCGCGACGACACCAACGGATCCGACAGACACGACAGATCGGCAGCCCGGCACCGTGGCGGCCCTGGGAGAGCAGCGATGAGCATGAACATCGGCGAGGCCGCCAGGGCGTCAGGCGTGTCGGCAAAGATGATCCGCCACTACGAGAGCGTCGGGCTCTTCCCGGAGCCGGCACGTACCGATTCCGGCTACCGGCAGTACACCGCCAAGGAAGTCAGCACGCTGCGCTTCGTGCGCCAGTCTCGCGATCTGGGCTTCTCCATCGAACAGATTCGCGAGCTGCTCGGTCTTTGGCAGGACCGCAAGCGGCCGAGCCGGCAGGTACGCGCGCTTGCGCAGGCGCACATCGAGGAACTCGACGAGAAGCTCAAGGAGTTGCAGTCGATGAAGGCCACGCTCAAGCACCTAGTGCACTGCTGTCACGGTGACGATCGGCCGGACTGCCCGATCATCGATTCGCTCTCCCACGAGACGGCCGCGCCGGCAGCCGGGAGCCACCATGCGGTCGGCAGGACCGCTGGGCTGCAACCGGGGCGCGCGCGTCGCCGGGCAACCTGATCGCCACCCGCGGCTACGGCAAGTCCTCTCAGCGCACC
>CAIZPE010000143.1 GCA_903934795.1 uncultured bacterium
AGCGCGCGCTCGGCGGCCAGCCGGCGGATGGCCTCGCGCACCGGCATGTGGCTGGTGCCCAGCGCTCGTGCCACGGCATCGAGGGTGAGCCGCTCGCCGGGGCTGAACTGGCCGGCGATCAGCCGCTCGCGAAGGTGCCGGTACACGCCCTGCGACATCGATTCATGGGCGAGCGGGCGGGCCGGGTCTGACAGGCTGGACATGGCGGAACGGGGCTGTGTGCGCGATGCGTCGAAAGCGGCCGGCGAGGGTGCCCCGCTCGGCTTGACGCGTTTTTCCCATGATGCCATTCTTGATCAAAGATCAAAAGAAAGCGCCGTCCGAGCGCGTGCTGCGAATCGCCCACCCCAGGAGACCCCCAATGAAACCCCAGCAACCCGCCAGTTCCGGGCAGACTTCGCCCGCCCGTCGCCAGATCATCACCACCGGCGCGGCCGCCGGCGCTGCCGCCGCCATCGGCGGCTTCCCGGCGATCATCCACGCCCAGTCGGACAAGATCCGCATCGGTCACCTCACGCCCCAGACCGGCTTCCTGGGCACGGTGGGCGAGTACGCCGTGCTCGGCGTGAAGATGGCGGTCGAGGAACTCAACAAGGCGGGCGGCCTGCTCGGACGCGAGATCGAGCTGCTCTCCGAAGACTCGGTCAATCCGGCCACCGCCTCCAGCAAGGCGCAGCGCCAGCTCGAGCGCGACGGCGCCATCCTGCTCTTCGGCGAGATCTCCTCGGCCTCGTGCATGGCCATCTCGCAGGTGGCGGCCCGCAACCGCAAGATCTTCGTCAACACCGGCGGCAACTCCGACGAGATCCGCGGCAAGAGCTGCAACCGCTACATGTTCCATGTCGAGGCGGCCAACACCATGTACGTGAACGCGGTGGCCACCGCGCTCATGCGCAACAACATGGTCTCGGGCAAGCGCTGGTTCAGCCTCACCGCCGACTACGCCTTCGGTCATGACCTGCTGCGCGTGGGCAAGCGCTTCCTCACCGCCAACAAGGGCGATCTCGTCGAGAATGTGCTGGTGGCCACCGATGCCACCGACTTCAGCCCCTTCCTGCTCAAGATCCGTCAGGCGCGGCCCGATGTCGTGGTGTCCAACCTCGCCGGCCTGCAGGTGGCCAACTTCATCAAGCAGTACGCCGAGTTCGGTCTGCAGTACCCGCTGGTGGGCTTCGACATGGCGCCGGCCATGGCCTGGGCCGCCGGTGTCGACAGCTTCGCCGGCACCTGGCCGGTGCGCTGGCATCCCGATGTCAACAGCCCCTCGGCGCGGGCCTTCGTGCAGGCGTTCACTGCCCGTCACGGCAAGCCCCCCGAGGACCAGGCCGCGGCCGAGTACTTCACGCTCAAGCTGCTGGTGCAGTCGATGAACGAGATCAAGTCCACCGACGCCGAGAAGCTGATTGCCCACCTCGAGAAGGAGCCCCAGTTCGACATCCTGAAGGGCCGCAAGGGCTACTTCCGGGCCTGGGACCACCAGCTCATGCAGGAGATGTACACCATGACGCCCAAGCCCAAGGGCCGGGCGACCAACAAGTGGGACTTCATGCAGCTCAGCGCCCCGCTGCCGGGCGACAGCAACAAGCTCGAGAGCCTCGCCCCCACCCGCGAGGAAAACGACTGCAAGATGGCCTGAGCGGGCCGGCCCGGGCCTGAGCGTCCGGGCGCCTGATTCCGCAGCAGCCGGCGCCGCGTGCGCCGGCTGCGTCTCGTCCGCGCCGGCGGACGCCTTCGCGTGCAAGCCATGGCTGCCATCTTTCTGCTGGAGCAGGTGATCAACGGGCTGCTGGTTGGCGGGTACTACCTGCTGATCGCGCTCGGCCTGTCGATGATCTTCAGCCTGGGCGGCGTCGTGAATCTCGCCCACGGCGCCTTCTATGCGCTGGGCGCGTACTTCGCGGTCGAGATCGCCAAGCTCGCCGGATTCGGCGGCGCGCTGATCGCCTCGCCGGTGCTGGTCGGCCTCCTGGGCATCCTGTTCGAGCGCTACCTGCTGCGGCGCTTCTACACCGCCGATCCCATTGTCGGGCTGCTGCTCACCTTCGGCCTGTCGATGGTGGTCGAGCAGCTCATCCGCATGATCTGGGGGGCCGCGCCGCTGGCCGCCTCGATGCCGCCGGCGCTGCGCGGCAACATCGTCGTGGGCGAGTTCCTCTACTCCCGCTACCGGCTGATCATCCTGGGCGTGGTGGTGGCCGTGCTCGCCGCCATCTGGCTGCTGCTCAACCGCACCGCCTTCGGTCTGGTGGTGCGCGCCGGCGTTCAGAAGCCCGACATGGTGGCGGCCCTGGGCATCCGGCTGCAGCCCTACATGACCGGCATCGTGGTGATCGGCGTCGGACTGGCCGCGCTCGCCGGGGTGCTGTTCTCGCCGATCGCCGGCGTGCACCCGGCGATGGGCTCCGAGATCATGACCGCGGCCTTCGTGGTGGTGGTGATCGGCGGACTGGGCAGCTTCTGGGGCGTGGTGCTCGCCGCCGTGCTGGTGGGGGTGGTGCGCGGCATCACCATCCACTTCTTCCCGCCGGCCGGCGAGGCCTCCATGTACGTGCTGATGATCCTCGTGCTGCTCTTCCGCCCGCGCGGGCTGCTGGGCGAGCGCATCGAGCGCTTCGATTGAGACCGCGATGAACGCATCATCCTCCCATCGGCCGCTGCTGCAGGCGGCGGCGGCGCTGCTGATCGCGCCCTTCCTGCTGCAGGCCATCGGCCTGACCCTCACCTCGTCCACCGACCTGGTCATCTACGCGATGGCCGCCATGGGCCTGAACCTGCTGGTCGGCTTCACCGGGCTCACCTCCTTCGGTCACGGCGCGTGGTTCGGCATCGGCGCCTATGCGGCCGCGCTGGCCCAGCTGAACTGGTTCAAGGGCAGCTTCGTGGTGCCGCTGCTGTTCGCGGTGGGTTTCGTCGCGCTGCTGGCCACGGCCTTCGGCTTTCTCATCCTGCGCCGGCGCGGGGTCTACTTCTCGCTGCTCACGCTCGCGCTGTCGGCGCTCACCTTCACGGTGTCGTTCCGCTGGACCGCGCTCACCGGCGGCGAGTCGGGTCTGGGGGGCATCGTGCGGCCCGCCATCGGCCCGGTGAACCTCGACGATTCGGTGGTGTTCCTGGTGCTGGTCAGTGCGATCGGCCTGACGGTGGTGTTCCTGCTCAACCGGCTGCTGCGCTCGCCGGTGGGTCACGCGCTGGTGGCCATCCGAGAGAACGAGCAGCGGGCCACCTTCCAGGGCTACGACACCAACCGCTACAAGCTGCTCGCCTTCGTGGTCTCGGCCACGCTCACCGGCATGGCCGGCGCGCTGCTCGCCTTCCACCACCGCTTCACCTCGGCGGAGGTCACCTCGGTGGTGTTCTCGGGCGAACTGCTCGCCATGGTGGTGATCGGCGGCATGCGCAGCCTGCTCGGGCCGGCGATCGGGGCGCTCTTCTATGTGCTGTTCCGCGAGTACCTCTCGATCTTCACGTCCAACTGGCTGCTCTACTTCGGGCTGCTGTTCGTCGGTTTCATCCTGTTCTCGCCCTCGGGTCTGATCGGCGCCTGGGCGCAGCTGCGCCGTCGCTGGCGTCCCGAGGCCATCGAAGATGCCGCGATGAGCGGCCGGCGCATCATCGAGGGTCTGCCGCTGCCGGCCTTCCTGCGCCGCGAGCAGGTCGCGGCCGGCACGCCGGTGCTCGAAGTGGCGGGCGTGGCCCGGCAGTTCGGTGGCATCCGTGCGGTGGTCGAAGCCAGCCTCACCCTGCGCGCCGGCGAGATCCACGCCCTGATCGGCCCCAATGGCGCCGGCAAGACCACGGCCTTCAACCTGGTCTCGGGCCTGTTCGCGCCCGACAAGGGCAGCATCAGCCTGCATGGCCAGGCCATCCAGGGGCGCTCTCCGGATGCCATCTGCCGCATGGGTCTGGCGCGCTCCTTCCAGATCACCAACCTCTTCAAGGGCCTGAGCATCGAGGAGAACCTGCGCCTGTCGGTGCAGGCGCAGCACCCGGGCCGCTTCAACGGCTGGCGCGATGTCGACTCCTTCACCGAGGTCAACGAGCAGACCCGCCAGCTGCTCGAGTTCCTGGGGCTGCTGGGCATCGAGAAGGCCGAGGCCGGCTCGCTCTCCTACGGCGGGCAGCGGCTGGTCGATCTGGGCATCGCGCTGGGCAGCCATCCCCGCGTGCTGCTCATGGACGAGCCGCTCGCCGGTCTGGCCGCCGCCGAGCGCGAACGGGTGTCGCGGCTGATCACCACCGTGGCCCAGGGCGTGCCGGTCCTGATCGTCGAGCACGACATCGACCGGGTGCTCGGCTTCTCGCAGCAGGTCACGGTCATGAACCAGGGCGAGGTGCTGATGGCCGGCACCCCGGAGCAGGCGCGCGCTGACCGCCGGGTGCAGGAGGTGTACACCGGCACCGGCACGCCGCCGGTCACGGGCCGGGTGGCCAATGCCTCCACCGAAGGCGAGATGCTGCTCAGCTTCGAAGGGGTGGATGCCTTCTACGGCAAGAGCCACATCCTGAACCGCGCCACGCTCGATGTGCGTCGTGGCGAGATCGTCGCCCTGCTCGGGCGCAACGGCGCCGGCAAGTCCACCCTGCTGAAGACCCTGATCGGCCTGGTCAAGCCGGCCAGCGGCAGCGTCCGTCTGGACGGCGCCGAGATCGCGGGTCTGTCGGCCCCCGAGATCGCGCGGCTGGGCATCGGGTATGTGCCGCAGGGCCGAGGGCTTTTTGCCGGCATGTCGGTGCGCGACAACCTTGCCCTGGGCCGGCTGCGTCGGCGCGATGCGCAGGTGGGCGGCGTGGTCTGGGACGAGCCGAAGATCCTCGAGTATTTTCCGCGGTTGCGCGAACGGCTGGACACGCCGGCCGACTATCTTTCGGGCGGCGAGCAGCAGATGGTGGCGGTGGCCCGGGCACTGTCGGGCAATGTGAAGCTGCTGCTGCTCGACGAACCCTTCGAGGGCCTGGCCCCGGCGGTGGTGCAGGACCTGTTCACGGTCTTCGACCGGTTGCGCAGCGAGGTCTCGATCATCATCGTCGAGCACAACCTCGATCTGGTTCTGGCGCTGGCCGACCGGGTGTTCGCGCTGGAGCGGGGCGCGGTCTTCCACCAGGGGCCGGCCGAACCGCTGCTCACCGATCTCGAGCACCGCAAGCGCATCCTCTGGCTCTGAGCGCCGCCGGCGCGGCGCCGCGCTCTGAGCCTGACACCCGGCTCGGGGCTCGGCGCTCCGGTGGGCGTCGCCCGCGAGCCTCTCAGCCGCTGCGCGGGCCGCGGGGCGCGCGGGCGAGCAGGGCCTGCTCGATCGCCTGGCGCAGCAGATCGATGCGGTCGCCGCCCCAGAACATCTCGTCCTGGAAGATCAGCGTGGGCACCCCGAACACGCCGCGGGCTTCGGCGTCGGCGATCAGCGCCTGATGCTCGCGCGCGCCTTCGCCGGTGGCGTAGCGCTCGAAGGCGTCGGGGTCGCCGCCGAGCGCGCGCAGGTGCTCGCGCATGGCGCCCATGTCATCGATATCGAGGTCGTGGCGCCAGAAGCGTTCGAAGGTGCTGTCGTGATAGGCCGGGAAGAAGCCCTCGCGCTGCGCGAAGAGCATGCCCAGGCTGGCGAGCTCGCCGTGGTAGATGCGCCGCGGGCCCTTGAGGATGAGACCCTGGCGATTGGCGAGCCGGCGGGCGTCCATGTAGGCGTAGCGCACCCGGCGCCAGTTGTGGGCCGAGCGGTCTTCCACCGAGCCGAGGTACTCGGCGATGCGCAGCGTGTAGGGCCGCCAGACGATGTCGACCGGATGGCTCAGTGCCAGCGCCCTGGTGGGCGCGCTGGCCACGAAGGCGTAAGGGCTCTTGTAGTCGGTGTAGGCCAGCACCTGCAGGCGTGGCGGTGCGGCGGCGGGCTCGGCGCTCATGGCGGCCTCCGGGGCGAGAAGGTGGCGGGCAAGCATGCCACGGCCCATCGCGCGGCGCGTTCCGAACCGATCGTGCCACCCACGCCGCCGCGGGCGCGCGCACCGACAATCGCATGAACCCGCATCCCCGGACCCTGGAGCCCGCCTTGTCGCCCAAGACCCTGATCGCCCCCGCCGAGTTCATCCACACCGGCTACACCCTCGACGGCCACATCCTCACCGTCACCCTGAACCGGCCCCAGCGGCGCAACGCGCTCAACTGGCGGGCCTACGACGAGCTGGAGTCGTCCTTCCGACACGCGCATGCCGACCCGCAGGTGCGGGTGGTGATCGTCACCGGCGCCGACCCGGCCTTCTGCTCGGGTGACGATGTGGCCGAGATCATGGCCGCACCCTCGGGCGGCATCGCCGATCGCGGCGCGGGCATCGTCCACAACCCGCCCACTCCGGCGGCGATCGCCGCGCTGGAGTGCGGCAAGCCGGTGATCGCCGCGGTCAATGGCGCGGCGATCGGCTGGGGCACCGAGCTCGCGCTGTTCGCCGACTTCCGCATCGCGTCGGTGCAGGCGAAGTTCTCCGAGATGTTCGTGCGTCGCGGCCTGTCCTGCGATGTGGGGGGCTTCTACCGGCTGCCGGCGCTGGTCGGCCCCGAGAAGGCGGCCGAGCTGCTGTTCACCGGCGACATCATCGATGCGGCCGAGGCCCAGCGCATCGGCCTGGTGGGCAGCGTGGTGCCGCATGCCGAGCTGATGGCCGCGGCCGGTGCCCTGGCCACGCGCATCGCTGCCAGCCCGCCGCTGGCGGTGCAGGCGCTCAAGCGCGGCCTGCAGAAGACCACCTTCGGTGATCCGCGCGAGATCGGCGGCTGGGCCATCGACACCATCCGGCGGCTGGCCCGCACCGAGGACCACAAGGAAGGCGTGGCCAGCTTCCTCGAGAAGCGGGCGCCGGTCTTCAAGGGCCGCTGAGGCCGCGCGCGCCGCAGGCGCGAGCCTGCGCGTCCGGGGCCTGCGCCGCCCGCGGGCTGGAGCAGGCTCAATGCGCGGCGCTGCGCG
>CAIZPE010000144.1 GCA_903934795.1 uncultured bacterium
ATCGAGACGCCCGAGGGCCCGAACATCGGCCTGATCAACTCGCTGTCGCTGTATGCGCGCCTGAACGAGTACGGCTTCCTCGAGACCCCGTACCGCAAGGTCACCGACGGCCAGGTCACTGACGAGATCTCCTACCTGTCGGCGATCGAGGAAGGCCGTTACGTCATCGCCCAGGCCAATGCCGCGGTCGACGAGAACGGCCGCCTCACCGGCGAACTGGTGTCGGTGCGGATCAACGGCGAGACCCAGCTCTCCTCGCCCGATCGCGTCACCTACATGGATGTGGCGCCCAGCCAGATCGTGTCGGTGGCGGCCTCGCTCATTCCCTTCCTCGAGCATGACGACGCCAACCGCGCGCTCATGGGCTCGAACATGCAGCGCCAGGCCGTGCCCTGCCTGCGGCCCGAAAAGCCGGTGGTCGGCACCGGCATCGAGCGCACCTGCGCCGTCGACTCCGGCACCGTGGTCACCGCCCGTCGCGGCGGCCTGGTCGACTATGTCGATGCCAACCGGATCGTCATCCGGGTCAACGATGACGAAGCCGCCGCCGGCGAAGTCGGTGTCGACATCTACAACCTGATCAAGTACACCCGCAGCAACCAGAACACCAACATCAACCAGCGCCCGGTGGTCCGCAAGGGCGACCGAATCGCCCGCAACGATGTGGTCGCCGACGGCGCATCCACCGACCTCGGCGAACTCGCCCTCGGCCAGAACATGCTGGTGGCGTTCATGCCCTGGAACGGCTACAACTTCGAGGACTCCATCCTCATCTCCGAGCGCGTGGTCGCCGATGACCGCTACACCTCGATCCACATCGAGGAGCTGTCGGTGCTCGCCCGTGACACCAAGCTCGGTGCCGAGGACATCACCCGCGACATCTCCAACCTGTCCGAGTCGCAGCTCTCGCGCCTCGACGAGTCGGGCATCGTCTACATCGGTGCCGAGGTCCAGGCCGGCGACACCCTGGTCGGCAAGGTCACGCCCAAGGGCGAGACCCAGCTCACCCCCGAAGAGAAGCTGCTGCGCGCGATCTTCGGCGAGAAGGCCTCCGACGTGAAGGACACCTCGCTGCGTGTGCCCTCGGGCATGAGCGGCACGGTCATCGATGTCCAGGTGTTCACCCGAGAGGGCATCCAGCGCGACAAGCGTGCCCAGTCGATCATCGACGACGAGCTCAAGCGCTACCGTCTCGACCTCAACGACCAGCTGCGCATCGTCGAGAACGATGCCTTCTCCCGGATCGAGCGCATGCTTGCCGGCAAGGTCGCCAACGGCGGACCCAAGCGTCTGGCCAAGGGCGCCGAGATCACCGCCGACTACCTCGCCGAGGTCGATCGCTGGCAGTGGTTCGAGATCCGCCTCGCCGACGAGACCGCCGCCTCGCAGCTCGAGGCCCTCAAGGAATCCATCGAGCAGAAGCGCCACCAGTTCGACCTTGACTTCGAAGAGAAGCGCAAGAAGCTCACCCAGGGCGACGAGCTGCCCCCGGGCGTGCTCAAGATGGTCAAGGTCTACCTGGCGGTGAAGCGCCGCCTGCAGCCCGGCGACAAGATGGCCGGTCGCCACGGCAACAAGGGCGTGGTCTCGCGCATCGTGCCGGTCGAGGACATGCCGCACATGGCCGACGGCACGCCCGCCGACATTGTGCTCAACCCGCTGGGCGTGCCCTCGCGGATGAACGTCGGCCAGATCCTCGAGACCCACCTCGGCTGGGCGGCCAAGGGCATCGGTCTGCGCATCGGCGAGATGCTCAAGGCCCAGCAGAGCGCCGAGACCATCCGTGGTCTGCTGCGCAAGATCTACACCGACCCCGGTCAGCGCGCCGGCGTCGACGGCCTCTCCGATGCCGAGGTGCTCGAGCTTGCCGGGAACCTGCGCAACGGCGTGCCCTTCGCCACCCCGGTGTTCGATGGCGCGACCGAGCCCGAGATCCGCGAGATGCTCGACATCGCCTTCCCCGACGACGATCCGCGCACGCAACTGCTCGGCTTCACGCCGAGCAAGACCCAGGTCACCCTCTATGACGGACGGACCGGCGAGGCCTTCGATCGCCGGGTCACGGTCGGCTACATGCACATGCTGAAGCTGCATCACCTCGTCGATGACAAGATGCACGCCCGTTCCACCGGCCCGTATTCGCTGGTCACCCAGCAGCCGCTGGGCGGCAAGGCGCAGTTCGGCGGCCAGCGTTTTGGCGAGATGGAGGTGTGGGCGCTCGAGGCCTACGGCGCCGCCTACACGCTGCAGGAGATGCTGACCGTCAAGTCCGACGACGTGAACGGCCGCACCAAGGTCTACGAGAACCTGGTCAAGGGCGAGCACACCATCGACGCGGGCATGCCCGAGTCGTTCAATGTGCTCGTCAAGGAAATCCGGTCCCTCGGCATCGACATCGATCTCGAGCGCATCTGAGCCCTCGCCCAACGACATCCAGGAGCATTCCATGAAAGCGTTGCTCGATCTGTTCAAGCAGGTCCAGGAAGAAGAGCACTTCGACGCGATCAAGATCGGGCTTGCGTCGCCCGAGAAGATCCGGTCGTGGTCCTTCGGCGAGGTCAAGAAGCCCGAGACCATCAACTACCGCACCTTCAAGCCCGAGCGCGATGGCCTGTTCTGCGCCAAGATCTTCGGTCCGATCAAGGACTACGAGTGCCTGTGCGGCAAGTACAAGCGCCTGAAGCACCGCGGCGTCATCTGCGAGAAGTGCGGCGTCGAGGTCACCCTCGCCAAGGTCCGCCGCGAGCGCATGGGCCACATCGAGCTCGCCTCGCCCACCGCGCACATCTGGTTCCTGAAATCGCTGCCGTCGCGTCTGGGCATGGTGCTCGACATGACGCTGCGCGACATCGAGCGCGTGCTCTACTTCGAAGCCTACGTGGTCATCGAAAGCGGCACCACGCCCCTGAAGCGCGCCCAGATCATGACCGAGGACGACTTCCTCGCGAAGACCGAGGAATACGGCGACGAGTTCCGGGCCATGATGGGTGCCGAAGGCATCCGCGAGCTGCTGCGCTCGATCGACATCGACCGTGACATCGAGACCCTGCACAAGGATCTCGAGGCCACCGGCTCCGAGGCCAAGATCAAGAAGATCGCCAAGCGGCTCAAGGTGCTCGAGGGCTTCCAGCGCTCGGGCATCAAGCCCGACTGGATGGTCATGGAGGTGCTGCCGGTGCTCCCGCCCGAGCTGCGCCCGCTGGTGCCGCTCGACGGCGGCCGCTTCGCGACCTCTGACCTCAATGACCTCTATCGCCGGGTCATCAACCGCAACAACCGCCTCAAGCGCCTGCTCGAGCTGAAGGCGCCCGAGATCATCGTGCGCAACGAGAAGCGCATGCTGCAGGAGGCGGTCGACTCCCTGCTCGATAACGGTCGTCGCGGCAAGGCCATGACCGGTGCGAACAAGCGTGCCCTCAAGTCGCTGGCCGACATGATCAAGGGCAAGGGCGGTCGCTTCCGCCAGAACCTGCTGGGCAAACGGGTCGACTACTCGGGCCGTTCGGTCATCGTGGTCGGTCCGCAGCTCAAGCTGCACCAGTGCGGTCTGCCCAAGCTGATGGCGCTCGAGCTGTTCAAGCCGTTCATCTTCAACAAGCTCGAGACGATGGGGATCGCCACCACCATCAAGCAGGCGAAGAAGTACGTCGAGACCCAGGAGCCGATCGTCTGGGACATCCTCGAGGATGTCATCCGCCAGCATCCGGTGATGCTCAACCGTGCGCCCACCCTGCACCGCCTGGGCATCCAGGCCTTCGAGCCGGTGCTGATCGAAGGCAAGGCCATCCAGCTGCATCCGCTGGTGTGCGCGGCCTTCAACGCCGACTTCGACGGCGACCAGATGGCCGTGCACGTGCCGCTGTCCATCGAGGCGCAGCTCGAGGCGCGCTCGCTGATGCTCGCCTCCAACAATGTGCTGTTCCCGTCCAACGGCGAGCCCTCGATCGTCCCCTCGCAGGACATCGTGCTGGGCCTGTACTACACCACCCGCGAGAAGATCAATGCCAAGGGCGAGGGCATGTTCTTCAGCGATCTCGGCGAGGTGCTTCGCGCCTACGACAACCGTCAGGTCGAACTCGGCACCCGCATCACCGTGCGGCTGCCCGAGTTCGTCCGCGAGGCCGACTCCGAGGCCTTCGTGCAGCGCATCACGCGGGTCGAGACCACCGTCGGCCGGGCCCTGCTCTCCGAGATCCTGCCCAAGGGCCTGCCTTTCGAGTTCATCAACAAGGCACTCAAGAAGAAGGAGATCAGCAAGCTGATCAACGCCTCCTTCCGGCGCTGCGGCCTGCGCGAAACCGTCATCTTCGCTGATCAGCTGATGCAGAACGGCTTCCGCCTGGCCACCCGCGCCGGCATCTCGATCGCCATCGACGACATGCTGGTGCCGCCGCAGAAGACCCGCCTGCTCGCCGATGCCGAGAAGGAGGTCAAGGAGATCGAGCAGCAGTACACCTCGGGCCTGGTGACCCAGGGCGAGCGCTACAACAAGGTGGTCGACATCTGGGGCCGCGCCGGTGACGAGGTCGGCAAGGCCATGATGGACCAGCTGCGCACGCAGAAGGTCATCGACCGCCACGGCAAGGAAGTCGACCAGGAGTCGTTCAACGCCATCTACATGATGGCCGACTCGGGCGCCCGCGGCTCGGCTGCCCAGATCCGCCAGCTCGCCGGCATGCGCGGCCTGATGGCCAAGCCTGACGGCTCGATCATCGAGACCCCGATCACCGCGAACTTCCGCGAGGGTCTCAATGTGCTGCAGTACTTCATTTCCACCCACGGCGCGCGCAAGGGCCTCGCCGACACCGCCCTGAAGACCGCGAACTCCGGCTATCTCACCCGCCGGCTGGTCGATGTCACCCAGGACCTAGTAGTCACCGAGGACGACTGCGGCACCACCAACGGCGTGGCCATGAAGGCCCTGATCGAGGGCGGCGAGGTCATCGAAGCCCTGCGCGACCGGATCCTCGGCCGCGTGGCCACCCATGATGTGGTCGTGCCCGAGACCCAGGCCACCCTGTACGAGGCGGGCACCCTGCTCGACGAGGACAAGGTCGACGAGATCGAGCGTCTGAGCATCGACGAGGTTCGCGTTCGCACCCCGCTCACCTGCGCCACACGCTATGGCCTGTGCGCCAAGTGCTACGGCCGCGACCTCGGCCGCGGCTCGCTGGTGAACTCCGGCGAGGCGGTCGGCGTGATTGCGGCGCAGTCCATCGGCGAGCCGGGTACCCAGCTCACGATGCGCACCTTCCACATCGGTGGTGCAGCCTCCCGTGCGGCGGTCGACAGCTCGGTCGAGGCCAAGTCCAATGGTCGGGTGAGCTTCACGCCCACCATGCGTCACGTGACCAACGCCCGCGGCGAGCTGATCGTCATCTCCCGCTCGGGCGAGATCGTCATCGGTGACGACTTCGGCCGCGAGCGCGAGCGTCACAAGATCCCCTACGGCGCCACCCTGCTCGTCGAGGATCGCCGCGAGGTCAAGGCCGGCACGCCGCTGGCCACCTGGGATCCCATGACCCGGCCGATCATCACCGAGTACGCCGGTCGCATCAAGTTCGAGAACGTCGAGGAAGGCGCCACCGTCGCCAAGCAGATCGACGAGGTCACCGGCCTGTCCACCCTGGTGGTCATCGACGCCAAGCGCCGCGGCACCGCGGCACGCAATGTCCGGCCGCAGGTCAAGCTGATCAATGAGGCCGGCGAAGAGGTTCGCATTGCCGGCACCGACCACGCCGTGACCATCAGCTTCCCGGTGGGCGCGCTGATCACCGTGCGTGACGGACAGGAGATCGGTGTGGGCGAAACCCTCGCCCGGATCCCGCTCGAATCGCAGAAGACCCGCGACATCACCGGCGGTCTGCCGCGGGTGGCCGAGCTCTTCGAGGCCCGCTCGCCCAAGGATGCCGGCATGCTTGCCGAGGTCACCGGCACGGTCTCCTTCGGCAAGGACACCAAGGGCAAGCAGCGCCTGGTCATCACCGACATGGATGGCGTGGCCCACGAGTTCCTGATCGCCAAGGACAAGAACGTGCTGGTCCACGACGGCCAGGTGGTCAACAAGGGCGAGATGATCGTCGACGGCCCCGCCGATCCGCACGACATCCTGCGCCTGCTGGGCATCGAAGCGCTCGCGCGCTATGTGGTCGACGAGGTCCAGGATGTCTACCGGCTCCAGGGCGTGAAGATCAACGACAAGCACATCGAGGTGATCGTCCGCCAGATGCTGCGCCGCGTGCAGATCGTCGATCCGGGCGATGCTCCGTTCATCATGGGCGAGCAGGTCGAGCGCTCCGAACTGCTCGACGAGAACGACAAGGTGCGCGAGGCCGGCAAGGTCGAGGCCACGTACATCAATCTGCTGCTGGGCATCACCAAGGCCTCGCTGTCCACCGACTCGTTCATCTCGGCGGCCTCCTTCCAGGAGACCACCCGGGTGCTGACCGAGGCGGCGATCATGGGCAAGAAGGACGATCTGCGTGGCCTGAAGGAGAACGTGATCGTCGGCCGGCTCATCCCGGCTGGCACCGGCCTCGCCTACCACCGGGCGCGCAAGGCCAAGGAGCAGAACGAGGCGGCCGAGCAGGCTGCGCTCGCGGCGGCCGAGGCCGAAGCGCTGTTCTCCATGCCCTCGACCGAGACCGAACCGGCCGGGATCGCCGACGAGGGCGCGGAGTCGCAGGGCTGATCCCTCCCGCAGCGGTCGATGCGTGCGCGCATCGACCGCTTGCAGGGGGATTGTTCAGGATCTATAATCGAAGGCTTTCCGTCAAACGCCGGCGCAATCGTTCGCCGGGCCGGCAGGTCGTGAATACCTACGCGGAACATCAGCGGGGTGCTCGCGGCGCGGTGACAACAGGGTGACCAGGCGTCATCCCAAGGAAATATCGAATGCCCACCATCAATCAGCTCGTGCGCCAGGGTCGCGAGACCGAACAGCTCAAGAGCAAGAGCCCGGCGCTGCAGGAAAGCCCTCAGCGTCGTGGCGTGTGCACCCGCGTGTACACCACCACCCCCAAGAAGCCGAACTCGGCGCTGCGGAAGGTGGCCAAGGTCCGCCTGACCAACGGCTTCGAGGTCATCAGCTACATCGGCGG
>CAIZPE010000145.1 GCA_903934795.1 uncultured bacterium
CCGGCCCCCGCGCCGGCGCCGTCCCCCGCGCCAGCGGCCTCGCCCGCGCCGTCGCCGGCGCCCGCCAAGGGCGCCTGAGTCGCGCGTCACCCGTCGTCCTCCAGGAGAACCCCTTGCCCGGCACCCATCCGCCCAAGTCGAAGCTGCGGGCGTATTTCGTCACCGGTCTGCTGATCTGGGTGCCCCTGGTGATCACCCTGTGGGTGCTCAACCTCATCGTCAGCACCATGGACCAGAGCCTGCAGCTGCTGCCGGCCGAGATGCAGCCCGAGGTGCTCTGGGGCCGGCGCATCCCCGGCGTGGGGGTGGTGCTCACGGTGGTGGTCATCTTCATCACCGGCCTGCTCACCCGCAACATCCTGGGCCAGGGGCTGGTCAGAATCTGGGAGAAGCTGCTTTCGCGCATCCCGATCGTGCGCTCCATCTACTCCAGCGTGAAGCAGGTCTCCGACACCGTGCTGTCGCCCACCGGGCAGGCCTTCCGCAAGGCCATCCTGGTGCAGTACCCGCGCAGCGGCGTCTGGACCATCGGCTTCCAGACCGGCACGCCCGCGCACGAGGTGCGCCAGGCGGTGTCGGTCGAGATGGTGTCGGTCTATGTGCCAACCACGCCCAATCCCACCTCGGGGTTCTTCCTGATGTTCCCGCGGCACGAGACCATCGAGCTCGAGATGAGCGTCGATGAAGCCCTCAAGTATGTGGTCTCGATGGGCGTGGTCGCCCCCGATCCCACCACCGGTCGCGCCGCGCGCAATGCCCGCGCCGCCGCCGACCGCGAACTGCCGCCGGGCTGAATCGGCATGAGGCCCGTCCAACCCTTTCCGGTCCGCGCCTGACCCGGCGCCGCCGCCCATTCCCTGGAGCTCGATTCCATGCGCACCTGCTATGCCGGCGAAGTGGCCGCCGACCGTCTCGACCAGGAGGTCACGCTGTTCGGATGGGTGCATCGGCGCCGTGACCACGGCGGCGTGATCTTCATCGACCTGCGAGACCGCGAGGGCCTGGCGCAGGTGGTCTGCGACCCCGACCGCGCCGCCATGTTCGCCACTGCCGAGCGGGTGCGCAACGAGTTCTGCGTGCGAGTCACCGGCAAGGTGCGCCGGCGCCCCGCCGGCACCGAGAACCCCAATCTGCGCAGCGGCGAGATCGAGGTGCTCTGCCACGACCTCCAGATCCTCAACGCGTCGGTCACGCCGCCCTTCCAGCTCGACGACGAGAACCTCTCCGAGACCACCCGGCTCACCCACCGGGTGCTCGACCTGCGTCGGCCGGCCATGCAGAAGAACCTCATGCTGCGCTACCGCGTGGCCATGGAGGTCCGCCGCTACCTCGACTCCCTGGGGTTCATCGACATCGAGACCCCCATGCTCACCAAGAGCACGCCCGAGGGCGCGCGCGACTACCTCGTGCCTTCGCGTGTCAATGCGGGGCAGTTCTTCGCGCTGCCGCAGTCGCCGCAGCTGTTCAAGCAGCTGCTGATGGTCTCGGGCTTCGACCGCTACTACCAGATCACCAAGTGTTTCCGTGACGAAGACCTGCGCGCCGACCGGCAGCCCGAGTTCACCCAGATCGACTGCGAGACCTCCTTCCTCGACGAGGTCGAGATCCGCGCCATCTTCGAGGAAATGATCCGCACGGTGTTTCGCAACGCCATCGGCGTGGAGCTGCCCAACCAGTTCCCCACCATGACCTACGGCGAGGCCATGCGCCTGTATGGCTCGGACAAGCCCGACCTGCGCGTGAAGCTGCAGTTCACCGACCTCACCGAGGTGATGAAGACCGTCGATTTCAAGGTCTTCTCGGGGGCGGCCAACCAGGAGGGCGGCCGGGTGGTGGGGCTGCGCGTGCCGGGCGGCGCCGAGCTCACCCGTGGCGAGATCGACGCCTACACCCAGTTCGTGGCCATCTATGGCGCCCGCGGTCTGGCGTACATCAAGGTCAATGACGCGGCCCGCGGCCGCGAGGGCCTGCAGTCGCCCATCGTCAAGAACCTGCACGACAACGCGCTCGATGCGGTGCTCTCGCGCACCGGCGCGCGCAACGGCGACATCATCTTCTTCGGTGCCGACAAGGCCAAGGTGGTCAACGATGCGATCGGCGCGCTGCGCAACCGCATCGGCCACTCCGAATTCGGCCGCAAGGCCGGGCTGGTCGAGGGCCAGTGGCGCCCGCTCTGGGTGATCGACTTCCCGATGTTCGAGCACGACGAGGAGAACGCCCGCTGGGCGGCCGTGCACCATCCCTTCACCTCGCCCAAGGACGGCCACGAGGACTACATGGCCACCGATCCGGGGCGCTGCCTTGCCAAGGCCTATGACCTCGTCCTCAACGGCTGGGAGCTGGGCGGCGGGTCGGTGCGGATCCACCGCGAGGAGGTCCAGAGCAAGGTGTTCCGCGCCCTGAAGATCGGGCCCGAGGAGGCCCGCGCCAAGTTCGGCTTCCTGCTCGATGCCCTGCAGTACGGCGCGCCGCCGCACGGCGGCATCGCCTTCGGCCTGGACCGCATCGTCACCATGATGACCGGGGCCGAGTCGATCCGCGATGTCATCGCCTTCCCCAAGACACAGCGCGCGCAGTGCCTGCTCACCCAGGCCCCGTCCTCGGTCGACGAGAAGCAGTTGCGCGAGCTGCACATCCGCCTGCGCTCGGCCGAGCCGGCCAAGACCTGACGCGCCACGGCCTGGAGCGCCAGCATGGGCAGCAAGATCCCGGAGTCGGTGCTGGTGGTGATCCACACCCCCGACCTGCGGGTGCTGCTGCTCGAGCGCGCCGACCATCCCGGTTTCTGGCAGTCGGTCACCGGCAGCAAGGACAGTGCCGACGAGCCGCTCTCGCTCACCTGCGCCCGCGAGGTGCTCGAGGAGACCGGCATCGATGTGGCGGCCCATCGCCTGAGCGACTGGTCGCTGACCAACCGCTACGAGATCTTCCCGCACTGGCGGCACCGCTACCCCGAGGGCGTCACCCACAACACCGAGCATGTGTTCGCGCTGCAGTTGGCGCAGCCCCTGCCGGTGCGGCTCTCGCCGCGCGAGCACCTCGGTCATGCCTGGCTGCCCTGGGAGCAGGCCGCCGAGCGCTGCTTCTCGTGGTCCAACGCCCAGGCCATCCGCGAGCTGCCGGTGCGCCTGGCGCGGGCCGCCAGCCCGGCAGCGCCCTCGGAGCCGGCGGCATGAGCCCGCGCGCAGCGCGCCGCGCCCCCCCGCGCGCGCTGCAGCTGCGCGTGGCCACCTACAACATCCACAAGGGCGTGACTCGGGAGCTGTTCGGCCTGCGCCATGTCAGCCGCATCCACGAGCTGCGCGCCCGCCTGCACGAGCTCGACGCTGACCTGGTGTTCCTGCAGGAGGTACAGGGCCGTCATGAGCGGCATGCCACCCGCTTTCCGCACTGGCCCAAGGAATCGCAGCACGAGTTCCTGGCCGGCGAGGGCGGCCGGCGCAGTCCCTTCGAGACCGCGTACGGCCGCAACGCCTCGTACATGCATGGCCATCATGGCAATGCGCTGCTGTCGCGCTTTCCCATCCTGCGGCGCGAGAACCGCGATGTCTCCGATCATGCCCTCGAGAAGCGCGGCATCCTGCACTGCGTGGTGCGCATGCCCGGGCAGGATCTGCACTGCTTCGTGGTCCACCTCGGCCTGCTGGCCGCCAGCCGTACCCGCCAGACCGCGCTGCTGGTCGACTGGATCGAACGCGAGATTCCGCGTGAGGCGCCGGTGATCATCGCCGGCGACTTCAACGACTGGCGCAACCGGCTGTCCGACACGCTCTACCAGCGGCTGGGTGTGCGCGAGGTCTTCGATGCGCGTCCGCCCTCCGGCGTGCGCCAGCAGGTGGTGCACTTCGTGCGCGATCGGCTGTTCGATGCCGGCTCGCCCGAGGGCCCGCGTGCCCGACGCGGCGCAGCCGCAGCCAGCCCGCCGCGGCGGGTGCGTACCGCCCGCACCTTTCCGGCGCTGGTGCCCTGGCTGCGCATGGACCGCATCTACCTGCGCGGATTCGAGGTGCGCGACGCCCGGGTGCTGCGCGGGCCGGAATGGGCGCGGCTGTCGGACCACAGTCCGCTGGTGGCCGACCTGCGCGCCGCGGACTGATGTCGGGCGCGCCGCCGGTCCGCACGGTGCCGCGGGTCCGGGCGACGGCGCCGGTCAGGCCTGCGCTGCGTGCGGGCCACGAGGTCTGGCTGCTGGAGGGGGGCGCAGCCTTCTTCCCGGCGCTGGTGGCGGCGATCGACGCGGCCCGCGCCGAGATCCACCTCGAGACCTACATCGTGCATGACGACCATTCCGCCCGGCCGGTCTTCGAGGCCCTGGCCCGGGCGGCAGCGCGGGGCGTATTGGTGCAGGTGGCGGTCGATGGCTTCGGCACGCCGCGGGTGCCGCCGCGCCTGGCGGCCCTGCTGGCGGCCGGCCCGGCGCAGCTGCGGGTGTTCCGGCCCGAGCACTCACCCTACGCGCTCGACCGGCGGCGCCTGCGGCGCCTGCACCGCAAGATCGCGGTGATCGATCGCGAGCTGGCCTTCATCGGCGGCATCAACCTGCTCGATGACCATGTCGACCCGGCCCACGGCGCACTCGATCGACCGCGGCTGGATTTCGCGGTCAGGGTGCGCGGACCGCTGGTGGATGACGCCCTGCTCGCTGCCCGTCAGCTCTGGGCCTCGCTGCTGCCGGTGCGCGAGCGTGCCGCGGCGCGCTGGCCCTGCGTGACCGGTCGGCGTGCGCGTGCGGTGTCTGCTGCGTCGGCTGGGGCTGCTGCGCGCGCCTCGTCGGCGCCCTCGGGCGCGCCTGTTCCGCCGGTTGCGTCGGCCCTGTGGAACTCGCCCGCTTTGCCGCCCGCTTCACCGCCCGCTTCACCGCCTGCCCACGCCGCCTTCGCACCCGTGCGTGCCATGCTGCTGCTGCGCGACAACTTCCGCTTCCGGCGCGCCATCGAGCACGAGTACCTGCAGGCGATCGGCTCGGCCCGCCACCGGGTGCTCATCGCCAACGCCTACTTCTTTCCCGGCGCGCGTCTGCGGCGGGCGCTCATCCTGGCCGTCCGGCGCGGCGTGCCGGTCACCCTGCTGCTGCAGGGCCGCGTGGAGTACGCGCTGCAGCACTATGCCTCGCAGGCGCTCTATGACGAGCTGCTCGCCGCTGGCGTACGCATCGTCGAGTACGCGAGCAGCTTCATGCACGCCAAGGTCGCGGTCGCCGACGACTGGGCCACCGTGGGTTCCTCCAACATCGACCCCTTCTCGCTGCTGCTGGCCCGCGAGGCCAATGTGGTCGTGCGCGATGCCGGCTTCGCGGCTCACCTTGCCGAGCGCATCCATGCCGCCATCGCGCAGGGCGGTCGCGAGGTCCACCCGGCCCGCCACGCCCGCGGACCCTTGCGCCTGCGCGCCGTGCGCTGGGCGGCGTTTGCGCTGCTGCGCGCCGGCGTCGCGCTGAGCGGCCGGGCCTCGCGCTGGTGAGCATGCCGGGCGCGGACATGTCGTCGGCCGACGATCTCGTGGTGCTCCGACCGGAGGGCATGTACTGCCCGGCCGGCGACTTCCACATCGACCCCTGGCGACCGGTGCCGCGTGCGGTGATCACCCACGCCCATGCCGACCATGCCCGTCCAGGGCATGGCCACTGCCTGGCTGCCGCCGAGGGCGAGACCGTGCTGCGCGCCCGCCTGGGTGGCGTCGGCCTGCAGCTGCTCGGCTGGGGCCAGACCGTGGTGCACAACGGGGTCAGCGTGTCGCTGCACCCGGCCGGTCACATCCTGGGTTCGGCACAGGTGCGGCTCGCCCACCGCGGCCGGGTCTGGGTGGTATCGGGCGATTACCGGGTCGAGCCCGATCCCACCTGCAGCGCCTTCGAGCCGGTGCGTTGCGACACCTTCATCACCGAGTCCACCTTCGGTCTGCCGGTCTACCGCTGGCAGCCGCAACGGGTGCTGATGGCCGAGATCAGCCGCTGGTGGGCCGACAACGCCGCTGCCGGACGCACGAGCGTGCTCTACGGCTACTCGCTGGGCAAGGCGCAGCGCATCCTCGCCGGGGTCGACGCCGCCATTGGCCCGATCGTCTGCCACGCCGCCGTGGAGGCGCTCAACCGGGCCTATCGCGAAGCCGGGGTGTCGCTGCCCCCCACCCGCCTGGTCAGCGAAGTGACCGATCGTGCGGCATTTTCGCGCGCGCTGGTGATCGCGCCGCCCTCGGCCGGCAGTCCGGGCTGGCTGCGCCGCTTTGCCGATCCGGTCGATGCGTTTGCCTCGGGCTGGATGGCGCTGCGCGGTGCGCGCCGACGGCGTGGCGTGGACCGCGGCTTCGTGCTCTCCGACCACGCCGACTGGCCCGGGCTGCAGCAGGCGATCGCCGCCACCGGCGCGCAGCGGGTCATCGTCACCCACGGGCAGGTGCCGGTGATGGTGCGCTGGCTCGCCGAGCAGGGCCTGCAGGCCGAGGCATTCCAGACCGAGTTCGGCGCCGAGGAGGCGCAATCGGCATGAAGGCCTTCGCTGCCCTCTACGCCGCGCTCGATGCCTCATCGTCCACCCGCCACAAGGTGGCCGTGATGGCCGATTACCTGCGCACGGCGCCACCCGTCGATGCCGCCTGGGCGGTCTACTTTCTCGCCGGTGGCAAGCCTCGCCAGAGCGTGCCTTCGCGGGTGCTGCGCGAGGCCGCCTGCGAGGCGGCCGGTCTGGCGCCCTGGCTCTTCGAGGAGAGCTATGCCGCGGTGGGTGATCTCGCCGAGACCATCGCCCATCTGCTGCCCGCGGGCGATGCCAGCGACGACACCGGCCTGGCCGAGTGGTTGCAGACGCGCCTGTTGGCGCTGCGCGGCGCCGCGCCCGCCGATGCCGCCCGTGGCCTGCGCGAGGCCTGGGCGGGGCTCGACTGGAACGGCCGCTTCCTGCTCAACAAGCTGATCACCGGCGGACTGCGGGTGGGGGTGTCGCGCCAGCTCATGGTGCGCGCCCTGGCCGAGGTCTCGGGGCTGGCCCCTGCCCTGATCGCGCAGCGCATGATCGGTTTCACCGACGCCCGCCGCCAGCCCGCCGCGCAGCATCTGGCCGAGCTGCTCGCCCCGCCTCAGGCGGGCGCGACGATCCGCGACGGCCGGCCCTATCCCTTCTTCCTCGCCCATCCGCTGCCCGGCGAGCCGGCCGCGCTCGGTGACATCGCGTCCTGGCAGGCCGAGTGGAAGTGGGATGGCGTGCGTGCGCAGCTGGTGCTGCGCGATGGCCAGACCTGGCTGTGGTCGCGTGGCGAGGAGCTGGTCACCGAACGCTTCCCGGAGGTGGTCCGGGCTGCGCGGGCGTGGGCGGCATGCCATGCGGCACAGGCGGCCGCCGGCACGGTGTTCGACGGCGAGCTGCTCGCCTGGGACCCGGCCACGGCAAGGCCGCTGCCTTTCGCGGCGCTGCAAAGGCGTATCGCCCGACTCAAGCCGGGTGCGGCCCTGCTGCGTGAGGTGCCCGTTCGCTTCCTGGCCTACGACCTGCTCGAGCACGAGGGTGAAGACTGGCGCGAGCGGCCGCTGGGGCAGCGACGCGCGCAGCTCGAGCGGCTGCTGGCGCCGCCGCCGGGTGGAGCACCCGATGCACCCGATGCACCCGATGCGCCCGATGCGCCCGATGCGCCCGATGCGCCCGAGGCGTCCACAGCGTCCGCATTCCCCACCGATTTCCCGCGTCGTGTCCCCGCCATCGCCTCCGAGGGCGACCCGCACCCGCGCCT
This sequence comes from uncultured bacterium, assembly GCA_903934795.1. Taxonomy (GTDB): domain Bacteria; phylum Pseudomonadota; class Gammaproteobacteria; order Burkholderiales; family Burkholderiaceae_E; genus Quisquiliibacterium. The sequence continues at coordinate 7,720 of CAIZPE010000145.1, forward strand.
GCACTGCTCGCCGCGGCTGTCGGCGGCCGACTGGTCGGACCTGGCCGCGCTGCGCGCCCGCGCGCGCGATCAAGGCGTCGAGGGCCTGATGCTCAAGCACCAGGATTCGGCCTACGGCGTGGGCCGTCTGCGCGTGCCGGGTGGCGGCTGGTGGAAGTGGAAGCTCGATCCGCTGAGCATCGACGCGGTGCTGCTCTACGCCCAGCGCGGCCACGGCCGTCGGGCCAGTCTCTACACCGACTACACCTTCGCGCTCTGGGCCGAGCCGCCGGGCGAGGGCGAACCGCCCGTGCTGGTGCCCTTCGCCAAGGCCTATTCCGGGCTGACCGATGACGAGATCCGCCAGGTGGACGCGGTGATCCGCCGCACCACCGTCGAGCGCTTCGGCCCGGTGCGCAGCCTGCAGCCCACGCTGGTCTTCGAGCTCGGCTTCGAGGGCATCGCGCCCTCGCCGCGCCATCGCAGCGGCGTGGCCGTGCGTTTTCCCCGGATGCTGCGCTGGCGGACCGACAAGACCATCCGCGAGGCCGATACCCTGGACAGCCTGCGCGCGCTGCTGGCCGGCGGGCAGGCCGACCCGGCACGCGGACAGACCGATTCGAGCCCATGCCCGCCCTGATGCCTGCACCGATGCCGCCACCGATGCCGCCACCGATGCCCGCCCCCATGCTGATCGGTGTCGACTTCACCAGCACGCCGCGCGCCGGCAAGCCGATCACGGTGGCGATCGGTCGGCTGGTGCCGGGCACCGCGCCTCGGGTGCACCTGGCGCAGATCGCGCACTTCCGCAGCCTCGACGACTGGCTGGGCTGGCTGTGCCGGCCGCAGGCCTGGGTGGGCGCCTTCGACTTCCCCTTCGGCCTGCCGCGCGCCTTTGCCGCAGGCCTGGGCTGGCCCCTGGAGGATGTGGAGCCCTGGGTGCCGGTCACGCAGCGACTGGCTGCGCTCAGCCGTGCCGAACTGGTGGCGCACTGCCGGGCCTGGTGCGATGCCCGCCCGCCGGGCAGCAAGTTCGCGCACCGTGCCACCGATCGGCCGGCGGGCAGCAGTCCGTCGATGAAGTGGGTCAATCCGCCGGTGGCGCTGATGCTGCACGAGGGCGCGCCGCGCCTGCTGCAGGCCGGTGTGACCCTGCCCGGGCTGCGCCGCCGCGGCACCGATCCGGCGCGGGTGGCCCTCGAAGGCTATCCGGCCCTGCTGGCGCGCGCGCTGCTCGGCCGCGCGTCGTACAAGAGCGACGAGCCGGCGCGCCGTCATTGCCCGGCGCGGCGGGCCGCGCGCGAGCGGCTGGTGGCCGCGCTGGAAACCGGTGATCATCCCTTCGAGACCGCGATCACCCTGGATGCGGCGCGCGCCGGGCTCATCACCCAGCCGCAGGCCGACGAGCTCGATGCGGTGCTGTGCCTGGCCATGGCGGCCTGGGCCTGGCAGCGCCGCGACAGCGGCTGGGGCCTGCCCGCCGATATCGATCCGGTCGAGGGCTGGGTGCTCGGAGCGCCCGCCTGATCACTGGCATGATCGGCGGCCCGCCGCCCGCGCGACGCCTCTGCGCGCCCGGCCTCTCAACGGAGCCCGACCATGCAGGATGCCGATCCCGTCACCAGCCCCAGCGGGGCCATCGCCCATCCTGCGCTGGTCGCGCACAGCGCGATGTTCCAGCCGCGCGTGCATGCGGTGACCGACCGGGTGTGGTGCGCAGTCGGGTTCGGCATCAGCAATGTCACCCTGGTGCGCGGCGACGAGGGTCTCATCCTGATCGACGCCGGCGAGTGCCGCGAGGAGATGGCCGAGGTGCTGGCCGCCTTCGGGCCGCTGCTCGACCGGCCGGTGGTCGCGCTGATCTACACCCACTCGCACTATGTCGGCGGCGCGGCCGAGGTGATCGCCCGCTGGGGGCCCTCGGTGGCGGTGTGGGCCCACGAGGATCTCGGCGAGGTCATGGCCGAGGTCGGCGCCGAGTTCGGCCCGGCCTATCGCCGCCGCGTGCGCATCCAGTTCGGTCACGACCTGCCGCGGGAGGGGCCCGATGCCATGCCCAACTACGGCATCGGCCCGATCTTCTTCCGCCCGGGCCCCAGCACCCAGGGCTTCGTGCCGCCCACCCGGCACATCCCGCGGGCGCTCAGCCAGGCCCGCATCGCCGGGCTCGATGTGCACTTCGACGGCCGCTTCGCCAGCGACTCGCGCGACACGATCATCATCGGCTTTCCGCAGCTGCGCACCGTGGTCAACAATCATGTCTGGCCGGTGCTCTTCAATGTCTACCCCCTGCGCGGCGAGGCCTATCGCGATCCGCTGGTCATGGTGGCGGCCATCGACGCCATCCGCGATGCCCGGCCCGAGCATCTGGTGGGCGCGCACGGCGCACCCATCCTCGGGCGCGATGATGTCCAGGCCTGCCTGGACGACCACCGCGACTCCCTGCAGTACCTCTGGGATCAGACCGTGCGCGGCATCAACGCCGGGCTCGGCCCCGATGACCTGGCCGCGAGCATCGCCCTGCCGCCGCGGCTTGCCGACAGCCGCTGGGTGCCCACCTTCTACGGCGAGCCGGCCTATCACGCCCGTGCCATCCACAACGGCCTGTTCGGGTGGTTCGGCGGCGATGGCGCCACGCTGCATCCGGTGGCGCCGGCACGGCGCGCCGAACTGCTGGTGGCCGGTCTGGGCGGGCGCGCGGCGGTGCTCGTGCAGGCCGACGAGGCCCTCGCCCGCGGCGAGCAGGGCTGGGCCGCCGAGCTTTGCAGCCACCTGCTGCGCCTCGATGCCGGTGACGCACAGGCCGCGCATGGCAAGGCGCGGGCGCTGCGCGAGATGGCCCGGCGCACGCCTGCCACCAACACCCGCGCCTTCATGCTCGATGAGGCCCGGCGCCTGGAGACCGGGCGCGCCGGCAGCCCGCCGCCCGCGGTCCGACCGGCGCGGGCGCTGATCCTGAACTCCCCGCCCGAGCGTTTCGTGCGCGCGCTCGGCGCCCGGCTCGACCCGCAGGCCAGCGCCGACACCGACCGGGTGTTCCGCCTTCGCCAGACCGATGCCGATCATGTCTGCGGTCTGCAGGTCTACCAGGGGGTGGCGCGTTTCCTGCCGCCTGCGGCCTTCGCCACCCCCGCGGCGCGCGCCGATGTCGGCCTGGCCTGTGACCGCGCCACCTGGGCCCTGCTGCTCTCGGGTCGTCAGTCGCTGCCCGCGGCCATTGCCGCGGGCAAGGCATCGATCGATGCCGGCGATGAGGCGGCGCTGCACGCCTTCTTCGCGCTCTTCGACGACCTCTCCCTGCGGGCTTGAGGCACGCCCGTCGCCCGGCTTGACAGCCGGCGCGCCATGGTTGATGCTAAAAAAGCACGACCGTGCATTAAAAGGTCGGCTCAACGCCGAAGTCGGTTCAGGAAAGCCGCGCATGAAGAAGGGCGAACTCACCCGCAGCGCCATCGTCTCCTCGGCGCTCGAGCTGGCCGGGCTCGAGGGCCTGGAGGGCATCACCCTGGGCAAGCTTGCCGAGCGCATGGCCATGTCCAAGAGCGGCGTGTTTGCGCATTTCGGCTCGCGGGAAGAGCTCCAGATTGCCGTGCTCAAGGCGCATGAGCGTCGCTTCGCCGAAGATGTCCTGCTGCCGGCGCTGTCCCGGCCGCGCGGCCTGCCGCGGGTGCGGGCGATCGTCGAGCGCTGGATCGACCACACCGGCGCGGCCGCGGGCGGCGGCTGCCTGTGGATCGCCGGCGCCAGCGAGCTTGACGACCGCCCCGGCCCGGTGCGCGATGTGCTGGTCGGCATGGTGCGGGGCTGGCAGCGTGAGCTGATGCGGGCGATCGCCCAGGCGGTCGAGGCCGGCGAACTGCGTGCCGACCTGCCGCCGGAGGATCTGCTTGCCGGGCTGTTCGGCGTGGTGCTGGTGCTCCACCACGACCGGCGGCTGCTGCGCAGCCCCGACGCCCTGGCGCGGGCACGGCGGGTGGCCGATCGTCTGCTCGCCGAGGCGGCCGCCGCCGCGCCATCGGCACGACCACGCCCGGCGCCGCGGCGGCCGCGGGAGTCACCAGCCCGCTGACTGCAGCCGGGGAATTCCCGTCTTTTCGTCCCAAAAAAGCACAGTCGTTCGAAAACAGAGAAGGAAATCATCCATGCCCTACTACACCCCGCCCCTGCGCGAACTGCGCTTCGTGCTGCACGAGCTGCTCGATGCCCCGGCCGAGCTCGCGCAGCTGCCCGCCCACCAGCAGACCGGCGCTGACCTGATCGATGCCGTGCTCGAGCAGGCCGGCCGCTTCTGCGCCGAGGTGCTGCACCCGCTCAACCGCAGCGGTGACGAAGAGGGTTGCCAGCTGTTGCCCGACGGCACGGTGCGTACGCCCGCGGGCTTTCGCGAGGCCTGGCAGCGCTTCTGCGAAGCTGGCTGGCCCACGCTCACCTGCGATCCAGCCTGGGGCGGGCAGGGCATGCCGGCGGTGGTCGGCATCGCCATGCAGGAGATGATGAATGCCGCCAACCAGGCCTTCTCGATGTACCCGGGCCTTACCCACGGCGCCTACGACTGCCTGCTCGCCCATGGCACGCCGGCGCAGAAGGCGCTCTACCTGCCGCGGCTGGTGTCCGGCGAGTGGACCGGCACCATGTGCCTCACCGAGCCGCACTGCGGCACCGATCTCGGCCTGCTGCGCACCCGCGCCGAGCCGCAGGCCGACGGCAGCCACCGAATCACCGGCACCAAGATCTTCATTTCCTCGGGCGAGCACGACCTGGCCGCGAACATCGTCCATCTGGTGCTTGCCCGGCTGCCGGATGCACCGGCCGGCACGCGGGGCATCTCGCTCTTCATCGTGCCCAAGTTCCTGCCTGCTGACGACGGCAGCCTGGGCGCGCGCAACGGGGTTCGCGCTGCGCGGCTCGAGCAGAAGATGGGCATCCATGCCAATGCCACCTGCGTGATGGACTTCGACGGCGCCACCGGCCATCTGGTGGGCGAGCCGAACAAGGGCCTGAACGCGATGTTCGTCATGATGAACGCGGCCCGCATCGGTGTGGGCATGCAGTCGCTCGGCCTGTCGGAGGCGGCCTACCAGAATGCGCTCTTCTACGCCCGTGAGCGCCTGCAGAGCCGGTCGCTGACCGGCGCCAAGGCACCCGGCAGCGCCGCCGATCCGATCATCGTGCACCCGGATGTGCGTCGCATGCTGCTCACGCAACGCGCCTACACCGAGGGCGGTCGGGCCTTCGCCTGCTGGCTGGCGCTGCAGGCCGATCGCGCCGACCACCATCCCGACCCGGCGCAGCGCCAGGCCAGTCAGGAACTGCTCGCGCTGCTCACCCCGGTGGTCAAGGCCTTCCTGACCGACAACGGCTTTCTGTGCACCAACCTCGCCCTGCAGGTGTTCGGTGGTCACGGCTACGTGCGCGACAACGGCATGGAGCAGTTCGTGCGTGACGCCCGCATCAACATGATCTACGAGGGCACCAACACCATCCAGTCGCTCGACCTGCTCGCCCGCAAGGTCCTTGGCGATGGCGGCGCCCGGCTGCGGGCCTTCGGCGCGCTGATCGCCGAATTCGTGCGCCGCGAGTCGGGCCGCGCCGACATGGCCGAATTCATCACGCCGCTGGCCGAGCTCGGCGCAAGGGTGGAGACCCTCACCGTCGAGATCGGCACCCGCGCCCTGCGCGACCCCGACGAGGCCGGCGCGGCTGCGGTCGACTACCTGCGGGTGATCGGGCATCTGGTGTTCGCCTATTTCTGGGCGCGGATCGCCCGCGTGGCGCTCGAGCATCCCGATGACGACTTCCACCGCGGCAAGCTCGCGGTGGCCCGCTTCTACTTCGCGCGACTGCTGCCCGAGACCGAATCGGCCATCCGCGGGGCGCGCGCCGGCGCGTCCAGCCTGATGTCGCTCGACGCGGCGCTGTTCTAGCGTCGTCGCGGTCTCCTCGACGCGCACGGCCTCCCATGGCCGCCAGCCTGCCACCCCTGGTCTGGGAACTCGCCCTCGCGCCGGTGCTGCTGATGCAGGGCCGACGCGTGCGGCGGCGCACGCCGGTGCTTCCCGAGGCCATCGGCCCACGCGAGGGCTGGATCAGTGTCGATGGCGGGGCCGGCTGCGCGCCCACCGCCCCCGCCCCCCTGCGCCTGCTGATCGCGGGTGACTCCGCCGTGGCTGGCGTGGGGGTCGATCGTCTCGATCAGGCCATGGCGATCCATTTCGCCACCGGGCTTGCCGGGCGGCTGGCCCGGCCTGTGCGCTGGCGGGTGCACGCCCGCACCGGGCTCGACGCCCGCGGCTTGCGGGCACTGCTCGAGGCCGAGCCTGTCGAGCCGGCCGATCTGGTCCTGGTGGCGATCGGGGTCAACGATGTCACCGGCCGCACGGCGCGGTTGCGGTGGCTGGCCGATCTTGCGGCCTTGCGCGAGCGCTTGCTGGCCGATTCGCCAGAGGCCCATCTGCTGTGGGCCGGGCTGCCGCCGATGCAGTCCTTCGATGCCTTGCCGCGCCCGCTCAACGCCTACCTGGGCGCCCGTGCCCGCCAGCTCGATGCCGCGCTCGCTCGCTGGGCCGCGACCGACCCGCGCATGAACCATCTGCCGGTGCCGCTCGCGCCCGGCGATGGCATGATGGCAACCGACGGATTCCATCCCGGGCCTCGCGGCCATCAGCACTGGGGCGAACAGCTCGCGCAGGCCGCCGGCGCGGCATGGCTCGACGCTGCCGCCGCACCATACTGAGCAGGACATGAGCACTTCCGCGCGAACTCCGCTGATGCCGCCAGCCACCTGGCGCGAGCCTGGCAGGGCCTGGTGGCTGTTGTCGGCCCTGTATCCGCTGCTGCCGCTCACGGGCGTGGCGGCCCACGGTCTGAGCGGCAGCGAGCTCGGTCTCGCCTTGCCGCTGCTCATCGCCTACGGGCTGATGCCCCTGGCCGACTGGCTGGTCGGCGAAGACGGCGCCAACCCGCCGGAGTCGGCGCTCGCCGGGCTTCAGGAAGACCGCTTCTACCGCCGGCTCACCTGGCTGGCCGTGCCGTTGCACTATCTCAGCCTGCTGGTCTGCGCGGTCTGGGCCGGCACGCAGGGCCTCTCGCTCCCGGGCCTGCTGCTGCTGGCGGTGGTGGCCGGTCTGGGTTCGGGTCTGGCGCTGAACACCGGCCATGAACTCGGCCACAAGCGCGACCGCCTCGAGCAGTGGCTGGCCCGGGTGGTGCTGGCGCTGCCGGCCTATGGCCACTTCACGGTCGAGCACGGCCAGGGGCATCACCGCTGGGTGGCCACGCCGCATGACTGCGCCAGCGCCCGCATGGGCGAAAACCTCTATCGCTTCGCGCTGCGCGAGATGCCGGGCAGCGTGGTGAGGGCCTGGAGGCTCGAGTCCGCGCGGCTGCGGGGGCTCGGCCTGCCGGTGTTCGGCCCGGCCAACACCGTGCTGCAGTCCTGGGCGCTCACGCTGGTGCTGCAGGGCGGCCTCGTGCTGGCCCTGGGCTGGCTGATGCTGCCCTTCCTGCTGGTGCACAACGCGGTTGCCTGGTGGCAGCTCACCTGCGCCAACTACATCGAGCACTACGGGCTGCTGCGCGAGCGCCGACCCGACGGCAGCTGGGAGCCGCCGCGTCCGCATCACGCCTGGAACGCCAATCACCGGGTGAGCAACCGGGTGCTCTTCCACCTGCAGCGCCATTCCGATCACCACGCCAATCCTTCGCGCCGCTATCAGGCGCTGCGCAGCTTCCCCGATCTGCCCAGCCTGCCCAGCGGCTACTTCGGCATGTTCGTGATCGCGATGCTCCCGCCGCTCTGGTTCCGGGTGATGGATCCCCGCCTGCTCGCCCTGCCGCAGGTGCGCGGTGACCTGAGCCGGGTCAATCGGCTGACCAAGGCGCCGCCGCCTGCCTGAGCGGGCGCCGGGCAGGTCCGGATCCGCGCGGCCCCCGGCGGCGCCACCGCGCTGACCGGGCGCCGTGCCGCATCGCTTGCCCCTGCTACGATCGGCCGATGCGACCCGCTCCCAGCCTGCCTCTGCCGGCGCCCGCCGACGCCCGCCCGCGTGGCGACTGGCGCACCATCCGATCACTGCTGCCCTACCTCTGGGAGTACCGGGGCCGGGTGCTGCTCGCGCTGCTGTGCCTCGTCGGCGCCAAGGCCGCCAATGTCGGCGTGCCGGTGCTGCTCAAGGGCATCGTCGATCAGCTCACGCCCACCACCGGCGCGCAGGCTGCGCTCGCCGTGCCGATCGCCCTGGTGCTCGCCTATGGCGCGCTGCGCCTGTCGACCACGGTGTTCACCGAGCTGCGCGAGCTGGTTTTCGCCAAGGTCACCGAGCACGCGGTGCGGCGGGTGGCGCTGCAGGTCTTCGCGCACCTGCATGCGTTGTCGCTGCGATTCCACCTCGAGCGGCAGACCGGCGGTCTGACCCGTGACATCGAGCGCGGCACCCGCGCGATCTCCTCGCTGGTCAGCTATACGCTCTACAGCATCCTGCCCACGCTGGTCGAGATCGCGCTGGTGCTGGGTTACCTGTTCCTGAACTACGACATCTGGTTCACCGCCATCACGGTCGGCGCGCTGCTGATCTACGTGATCTTCACGGTCACGGTCACCGAGTGGCGCACCCAGTTCCGCCGAACCATGAACGAGCTCGACTCGCGGGCCAACACCCGCGCGATCGATTCGCTGCTCAACTACGAGACCGTCAAGTACTTCGGTAACGAGGCCTTCGAGACCCGGCGCTACGACGAGACCCTGCAACGCTACGAACGCGCCAAGCTCAAGAGCCAGACCACGCTCTCGCTGCTGAACACCGGCCAGTCGATGATCATCGCGGTGGCGGTCACGCTGATGGTCTGGCGCGCCACGGTGGGCGTCGCGCAGGGCACCATGACCCTGGGCGATCTCGTGCTGGTCAACGGCTTCATGATCCAGCTCTATGTGCCGCTGAACTTCCTGGGCGTGCTCTACCGCGAGATCAAGCAGGGGCTCACCGACCTCGACCGCATGTTCTCGCTGCTGCAGGCCAACCGCGAGATCGAGGACGCGCCCGGCGCACCGGCGCTGGTCGCGGGCAAGGGGCCGCGGGTGGTGTTCGACGCGGTGTCCTTCCGCTACGACGAGCGGCGCCCCATCCTGCAGGACGTGAGCTTCACGATCGAGCCCGGCACCACCACCGCGGTGGTGGGCGCCAGCGGCGCGGGCAAGTCCACGCTCGGGCGCCTGCTCTTCCGGTTCTACGACGTGTCGGGCGGCCGCATCCTGATCGACGGCCAGGACATCCGTTCAGTGACCCAGGCCAGCCTGCGCGCGGCGGTGGGCATCGTGCCGCAGGACACGGTGCTCTTCAACGACAGCCTGCGCTACAACGTCGCCTACGGGCGTCCTGATGCCGACGATGCGGCGGTCGAGGCGGCGGCGCGCGCCGCGCAGCTCGATGCCTTCATCGAGGCCCTGCCCGAAGGCTGGCGCACCTCGGTGGGTGAGCGCGGCCTGAAGCTGTCGGGCGGCGAGAAGCAGCGCGTGGCCATCGCCCGCATGCTGCTCAAGAACCCGCCGGTGCTGATCCTGGACGAGGCCACCTCGGCACTCGACACCCGCAACGAGCAGGCCATCCAGGAGGCGCTGCGCCGCGTGGCCGCGGGCCGGACCACGCTGGTGATCGCCCATCGGCTATCCACCGTGGTGGATGCCGAGCAGATCCTGGTGATGCAGCACGGCCGCATCGTGGAGCGCGGCACCCATGACAGCCTGCTGGCGCAGGGCGGCGCCTATGCGGCGATGTGGGCGCTGCAGCAGGCGCAGCGCGACGAGGCGACAGACTGAGCCATTCATGCGCGGTTTCTGGCGTGCAGCCGGATCATCAGCGCTGACGCGTGGGCCGACCCGCAGCGCGGTCGCCTCAGCGGCGTGGACGGGGGTGGTGGAAGTGGTAGGGATACGGCCGGTACCAGCCCGGGCCGCCCCAGGTGAACCCCCAGGAAGGCCCGTACCAGTAGGCTCTTGGCGGCAGCGGCGGGCCCCAGACCCAGGGTTGCGTGTAGACCACCACCGGCGGCTCGCGCACCACCACGCCCTGCGGCACGCCACCGTTGGCCACCATGGCGCCGGTCTGGGCCGGCGCGCTGCGCAGGGTCTGGAGCAGTTCGGGGCCGGCGCCTGCAGCGGTGAGCACATCGACATCGGCCGGCGCCAGGGCGGCCCGCAGCCCCCGGGACTGGGCATCGGCGGCGATCTCGGGCTGGGGCCGACCCGCCTTGAGCATCTGGAGCAGTTCGCCCACCGACAGGCCGGGGGGCACGGCCGACGCGGTGGCCTGGGCGGGCACACCGCCCTGGGCAGGTAAGGCGATGCCGGTCTGCGGCAGGAGCTGGTAGGTGGTGCAGCCCTGGATCGAACCGAGCAGCACGCCCAGCCATGCGAGAAGCGACAGGCGATGGATCATGAGGGAATCTCCAGGACGGGCCCAGGATGGGCGCAGGCGGGCGACGACACCGTTCCGGTGAACGGCGAGACTGCGCCCGGCGTTGACCCGCGGCACCGGGCGTTACACTTCCTTACCCTGGCGCCCCTTTTCCTTTCGGAGACCTCATGAGCACCCACCGGATCGCGGTGATCGCCGGCGACGGCATCGGCAAGGAAGTCATGCCCGAGGGCCTGCGCGTGCTGCGCGCGGCTGCGCGGCGCTTCGGCATCGGCCTGAGCTTCGACGAGTTCGACTTCGCCAGCTGTGACTACCACGCGCGCCACGGCGAGATGATGCCCGCCGACTGGAAGGCGCGCATCGGCGGCCATGACGCCATCTACTTCGGCGCCGTGGGCTGGCCGGCCAGCGTGCCCGACCATGTCTCGCTCTGGGGCTCGCTGCTGCTGTTCCGCCGCGAATTCGACCAGTACATCAACCTGCGGCCGGTGCGGCTGATGCCCGGCGTGCCCAGCCCGCTTGCCAACCGCAAGCCGGGCGACATCGATTTCTATGTGGTGCGCGAGAACACCGAGGGCGAGTACTCCTCGGTGGGCGGCAAGATGTTCCCCGGCACCGAGCGCGAGTTCGTGCTCCAGGAGTCGGTGTTCACGCGCGTGGGTGTCGATCGCGTGCTGCGCTACGCCTTCGAGCTGGCGCGCTCGCGCCCGAAGAAGCACCTCACCTCGGCCACCAAGTCCAACGGCATCTTCATCTCGATGCCCTACTGGGACGAGCGGGTGGCCGAGATGGCCGCCGGCTACCCGGACGTGAAGCTCGACAAGTTCCACATCGACATCCTCACGGCGCATTTCGTGCGCAATCCGCACTGGTTCGATGTGGTGGTGGCCTCGAACCTGTTCGGCGACATCCTGTCCGACCTCGGCCCGGCCTGCACCGGCACCATCGGCATCGCGCCTTCGGCGAACATCAACCCCGAGCGGCGCTTTCCGTCGCTGTTCGAACCGGTGCACGGCTCGGCGCCCGACATCTACGGCCGCGGCATCGCCAACCCCATCGGCCAGATCTGGTGCGGCGCCATGATGCTGCAGCACCTGGGCTACCCGGCGGCGCATGACGCCATCCTGGCGGCGATCGAGCAGGTGACCGAGAAGGGCCCGCGCACGCCCGACATGGGCGGCACGGCCAGCACCACCCAGGTGGGTGAGGCGGTGGCGCAGGCCCTGGGCTGACCGGGCGACTCGCCGCTGTCCTGACCCTTCGCTGCAACCCAAGGAGTCCCCGACCATGTCTCACTCCCTCCTGCGTGGCCTGCTGGCCACCGCGCTGTCGGTTGCCGCCGTCTGCGCCGGCGCCCAGACCTACCCGACCAAGCCCATCGCCATCACGGTGCCCTTTGCGGCCGGGGGCCCCACCGATGTCGTGGCGCGCACCATCGCCGAGGCCATGACCCGCTCGCTGCCCGGCGCCAATGTCATCGTCGAGAATGTCGCCGGCGCCGGCGGCACCATCGGCGTCACCAAGGTGGCCAAGGCTGCCCCCGACGGCTACTCGCTGCTCGTGCACCACATCGGCATGGCCACCGCACCGGCGCTCTATCGCAAGCTCGCCTTCGATCCGCTCAAGGATTTCGAGTACATCGGCCTGATCAACGATGTGCCCATGACGCTGCTGGTCAAGAGCGGCTTCCCGGCGGCCAGCGTCAAGGAGCTCGTCCCCTACCTGAAGGCGAATGCCGCCAAGGTGTCGTTCGCCAATGCCGGTCTGGGCTCGGCCTCGCACCTGTGCGGGCTGATGTTCATGAGCACCATCGAGACCGACCTCACCACCGTGCCCTACAAGGGCACCGCGCCGGCGATGACCGATCTGATCGGCGGTCAGGTCGACATGCTCTGCGACCAGACCACCAACACCACCCAGCAGATCAAGGCCGGCAAGGTGAAGGCGCTGGCGGTCACCTCGACGCGGCGGCTCGATACCCTCAAGGAGCTGCCCACCATGAGCGAGTCGGGCCTGCCCGGTTTCTCGGTGGGTGTCTGGCATGCCCTCTACGCGCCCAAGGGCACGCCCAAGCCGGTGATCGACAAGCTGGTGGCCGCACTGCAGGGCGCGATCAGGGACCCGGCCGTGATCAAGCGCCATGCCGATCTCGGTGCCGAACTGGTGAGCATCGACCGGGCCACCCCCGAGGCGCTGGGCAGGCATCTGGCGGCCGAAGTCGCACGCTGGGGCCCGATCATCCGCAAGGCGGGCGTGTACGCCGACTGACCGTGGCCGTACCCATGCGCGCGCTGCTGCAGGAGGCCTTCCACGCCGCGGTGGCCGCAGCCGATCCACTGCGGATGCTGGCCGCGCACCTGCCCTCGCCGGCAGAGATCGCCGCCCGCACCGCCGCCGGCGGCCGCACCGTGGCCGTGGGCGCGGGCAAGGCCGCCGCATCCATGGCGCTGGCCCTCGAGCGGCACTGGCCCGAGGATGCGCCGCTGTCCGGTCTGGTGGTCACCCGCTATGCCCACGGGCTGCCCTGCCGGCGCATCACCGTGCGCGAGGCCGGCCATCCCATGCCCGATGCCGCCGGCGAGCAGGCTGCCGAGCAGATCGCGGCGCTCGCCGCCTCGCTCGGGCCGCAGGACCTGCTGGTGGCGCTGGTTTCGGGCGGTGGTTCGAGCCTGCTCAGCCTGCCGGCCGAGGGCGTGCCCATGACCGAGCTGCGCCAGGTCACCGGCGCGCTGCTGGCCAGCGGCGCGCCCATCCAGGAGATGAACATCGTGCGCAAGCACCTGTCGCGCATCCAGGGTGGGCGGCTCGCGCAGCTCACCGCGGCGCAGGTGCTGGCGCTGGTGGTGTCCGATGTGGCCGGCGACGATCTCTCGGCGATCGCCTCGGGGCCGTGCGCGCCCGATCCCAGCCGCTATGCCGATGCGCTCGATGTGCTGCGGCGCTGGGAGGTGACCGCGCCCCCCGCGGTGGCCGCGCACCTGCAGCGTGGTCTGGCCGGCGAGATCCCCGAAACCCCCAAGCCCGGCGAACCGGTATTCGCGCGGGTGAGTCATCGGCTGGTGGCCACTGCCCGCGGCTCGCTGCTCGCGGCGGCGCGGGTGTTCGAGGCGGCCGGCATCCGCCCGGTGGTGCTGGGCGACACCATCACCGGCGAGGCCCGCGATGTGGCCCAGGTGATGGGCGCGATCGCCCGCGAGATCGCCGCCCATGATTCGCCCTTCGCGCGGCCGGTGGCGCTGCTCTCCGGCGGGGAGTGCACGGTCACGGTCCGCGGCACGGGGCGCGGCGGCCGCTGCACCGAGTTCCTGCTGGCGCTTGCCCGCGAGCTGCAGGGCGTGCCCGGGGCCTGGGCGCTGGCCGCCGACACCGATGGCATCGACGGGGTCGAGGACAATGCCGGTGCGCTGCTTGCACCCGACACCCTGACCCGCGCGGCCGCGCTCGGCCTCGATGCCCGCCGCCGGCTCGACGACAACGACGGACACGGCTTCTTCTCGGCGCTGGGCGACCTGGTGATCACCGGTCCCACGCGCACCAATGTCAACGACTTCCGGGCCATCGTGCTCCTGCCATGACCAGCACCCTCACCCTGCGCCGCCCCGACGACTGGCATCTGCATCTGCGCGACGGCGATGCCCTGCGCGCGGTGGTTGCCGCCAGCGCGCGGCAGTTCGCCCGCGCCATCGTGATGCCCAACCTCAAGCCGCCGGTGACCACGCCGGCCGCGGCGCGGGCGTATCACGGCCGCATCCTGCAGGCGCTGGCGCAGGCCCGTGCCGCCGGCGAGATCGACGCGCTGGCCGCGGCCGAGTTCCAGCCGCTGATGACCCTCTATCTCACCGACAACACGCCCGCCGCCGACATCGTGCAGGCGCACGCCGAGGGCCTGGTGAAGGGGGTCAAGCTCTACCCGGCGGGCGCCACCACGAATGCCGATGCCGGGGTGACCGACATCGCCCGGGTGCGCGGCGCGCTCGAGGCGATGCAGCGCTGCGGTCTGCCGCTGCTGGTGCATGGCGAGGTGACCGATGCCGACATCGACCTCTTCGACCGCGAGCGGGTGTTCATCGACCGCGTGCTGCTGCCGATGCGCCGCGACTTCCCCGGCCTGAAGGTGGTGTTCGAGCACATCACCACCCGCGAGGCCGCGCAGTATGTGGCGCAGGCCGACGAGCTGACCGCGGCCACCATCACCGCCCATCACCTGCTCTACAACCGCAACGCGCTGTTCATCGGCGGGGTGCGGCCGCACTGGTACTGCCTGCCGGTGCTCAAGCGCGAACAGCATCGCCAGGCGCTCATGGCGGCGGCCACTGGCGGTCATCCGCGTTTCTTCCTGGGCACCGACAGCGCACCTCACGCCCGTCACCTCAAGGAGCATGCCTGCGGCTGCGCCGGCTGATACACCGCGCCGCACGCGCTCGAGCTGTATGCCAGCGCCTTCGAGGCCGCCGGCGCGCTCGACCGGCTGGAGGCCTTCGCCAGCCTCAACGGGCCGGCGTTCTACGGGCTGCCGGTGAATGAGCGGACCATCACGCTGCGGCGCGAGACCTGGACCATCCCGGAGAGCCTGCCCTTCGGCGCCGATGCCATCGTGCCGCTGGCCGGTGGGGAATCGATCGGCTGGCGGCTGAGCGACTGAGCCTGGCGCGTGGGCCGTCTGCGTCGCCGGACCGCCGCATCGAGCCCGGCATGATCGAGCTGAGCGCGCCCTGGTATGGGCCGTATGCGTCGGCGCTCGCCGAACTCGCGCCGCTCGCCCGGGACGGCCACTGGGCCGACTGCCTGAACGCGCTCAATCGCCGCGCGGCGCAGGCCGACCTGCGCAACGCGCGGGGCCTGCCGGTGCGCTTCACGGCCGAGGCGCCGGCCGAGGGCATGGCCTACGAGGCCCGTATCCACCGCGACGGCCTGGTGCACACCCGGGCGGGCGAGGGCGGCTGGCACGACCTCTTCAACGCCCTGATCTGGCTCGCATGGCCGCGCACCAAGGCGGCCCTGAATGCCTTGCAGGCCGACGAGATCGCGCGCCACGGCGTGGGCGGACGGCGCGGCGGTCTGCGTGACGCAGCCACGCTCTTTGACGAGAACGGCGTGCTGGTGACGATGCCGCCCGGCGCCTGGTGCGACGCCTGGTCGCGTCACGACTGGCCGGCGCTCTTCGTCTCAGGGCGCGCGCGCTGGCTGTCCGCGCCGCCGCTGATTCTCGGCCATGCCCTGCTCGACAAGCTGCGCGCGCCCTACAAGGCGGTGTGCGGCCATGCCTGGCTGCTCGAGGTGGGGGCGATGAGCGCCGAGGCGATTGACGCACCGGGTGCCCCGTCGGGCCCGGAGGTGCCGCTTGCCCCGGACCGGCTCGCGGCCCTCGATGCCCGGCTGGCCGCCGCCCTGTCGGCGGGCGCGCTCGCGTCAGGCCGTTTCCGGCCGCTGCCGGTGCTCGGCGTGCCGGGCTGGTGGCCGGCCAACCAGGACCCCGTCTTCTACGACGATGCCGCGGTGTTCCGGCCCCTGCCTCAGCGGAACGCCATCACCCCGTCGTCGAGCCGGCCGAAGCGCAGCGCGAGCAGGTCGAGCGTGTAGTTCTGGTTCAGCCGCCAGGGCTTGCGATCGCCCTGATGCGGCAGCCGCGCAAGCGCCCGCTGCACATACCCCGAGCTGAAGTCGAGGAAGGGCGCCGGCTTCACCGAGGGATCGGGGCGCGGCATGAACACCGACTGGCCGTGCTCGCGCAGGTGGCGCAGCAGCCGGCAGGCGTATTCCGCGGTCAGGTCGGCCTTCAGCGTCCAGCTCGCGTTGGTGTAGCCGAAGGTGGTGGTGAGGTTGGGGATGCCGCCGTACATCATGCCCTTGTAGACCATCAGCGAGGCGGGCTCCACCGGCACGCCATCCAGGCTCAGGCGCATGCCGCCGAGCACCGAGAGCTCCAGGCCGGTGGCGGTGACCACCACCTCGGCCGGCAGTTCGCGGCCGCCGGTCAGGCGGATGCCGTGCTCGGTGAAGCTTTCGATGGTGTCGGTCACCACCTCGGCGCGATCGTGCCGGATGGCCTCGAAGAGGTCGGCATCGGGCACCAGGCACACCCGCTGATCCCAGGGGTGGTAGCGCGGCGTGAAGTGGCGCTCGGTGTCGTAGCCGGCCGGCAGCAGGGCCCGGACCATGGCGATGAGACGCCGCTTCGCGGCCTGCGGATGACGGCGGGCGACGCGGTAGAAGTACTGCTGCATCGCGATGTTCTTCAGCCGCACCAGGCGGTAGGCCCAGGTTGCGGGCAGCCAGCGCTTGAGCGCCTCGGCAATGCCGTCCACCGACGGGCGCGAGAACAGGTAGCTCGGCGAGCGCTGCAGCAGCGTGACCCGCGACGCGGTGCGCGCGAGTTCGGGCACCAGCGTGACCGCGGTGGCGCCGCTGCCGATCACCACCACCCGCCGGCCGGTGCAGTCGAGGTCGTCGGGCCAGAACTGCGGATGCACCATGCGTCCGGCGAAGCGCTCCTCGCCTGGCCAGTGCGGGCGGTGGCCCTGGTCATAGGCGTAGTAGCCGCCGCAGAAGAACACGAAGCGCGCCCGCACGGTGCGCGGCTCGGCCTCATCGGCGCGGCGTACCTGCACATGCCAGCGGCCCTCGGCGGCGCGCCAGTCGGCGGCGATCACCTGGTGGCCGTGGCGGATGAAGGGCCGGATGCCGTTCTCGTCGGCGGTTTCGGCGATGTAGTCGCGGATCGCCGACCCGCCGGCGATCGCCTCGGCTGCGCGCCAGGGCTTGAATCGGTAGCCCAGGGTGTACATGTCGGAGTCGGAGCGCACGCCGGGATAGCGGAACAGGTCCCAGGTGCCGCCGACCGTCGGGCGCGACTCGAGCAGGGCGAAGCTCATCGCCGGCAGCTCGCGGCGCAGGTGCACGGCAGCGCCCACTCCCGAGAGCCCGGCACCGACGATCAGCACATCGAGCTGCTCGTCGCCCGTCTGCGTGCAGGCCTCGCGCAGGAAGCCCGCGGCCTGCGTCACCGATCGGCGCGCCTCGGGCAGCAGGTGCAGCAGCTGCCAGACATGCGGCACATCGGGAAAGACCTCGAGGCTCACCGTGACACCCGCGGCCCGGGCCCTGGCCGCCAGCCGCAGCGCATCGTCGCGCAGCGCCTCGTCGGCGCCCACATGCAGCAGGATCGGCGGCAGGCCGGCGAGTTCGCCGAGCAGCGGTGAGGCCAGCGGCTGTGCCGGATCGGCCCCCTGCAGATACGCGGCCACGAGGTGCTCGAGTTCGCCCGCAGGAAACATCGCATCGCGCTCGGCGTTGAGCACCAGCGACGCGCTCGCACCGGTGAGGTCGGTGGCCGGGGAGAAGAGCGCGGCGGCGTCGGGCAGCGCCTCGTCGGCCTGCTTCAGGGCGAGCATCAGACCCAGGGCGAGGTTGCCCCCCGCGCTGTCGCCCGCAACCACCAGCCGCCCGCCGCGGTGCGCGGCCCGCAGCCCGCGCCAGGCCGCAAGCGCGTCCTCGGGGGCGGCCGGGAAGGGATGCTCCGGCGCCAGCCGGTAGTCGGCCGCGAACACCCGGAACCCCTGGCGGGCCAGCGCGGCGGTGAGCGGACGATGGGTGCGCGGGCTGCAGCCCACGAAGCCGCCGCCGTGCAGGTAGAGCAGGGTGTGGGGCGCGTCGCCATGGGCGGGCTCCACCCACTCGCCCGCCACGCCGCCGACACTGGCCGGTGTGAACCGGACCCCGCCGGGCGCCGGCAGGGGATGGCCGAAGGCGCGTCGCACCCGCGCGATGTCGCGCATGTCGGCGAGCGCCGGACGCACCCGCAGGCGCACCAGCCGGGCGGCGATCCGGGCACGCCAGCTTGCGCGCCTCATGGCGTGGCGCCGTTCGGTCGCGGGCCGAAACCGGCGAAGGGCATGGTCCGGGAGCGCGAATGGCCGGGGCGGGCAGGGAGCAGGGCGGTCATGGCGGTATCTTGCCTGCTGAAACGCGCCCGTCCAAGCACGCCCCGATCGGGTTATCGTCCGGCTGCGCGGCCGACCGGCGCGTCTGCCGCAGGCCATGACTCATGCAACGGGACCCACAGCCATGAACATCCTGATCACCGGCGGCGCCGGCTTTCTCGGGCAGCAGCTGCTGCGCGCCCTGCTCGATCGCGGCACGCTCGATGCCGGCCGAGGCCCGCAGGCCATCGAGCGCATCGTGTGCTTCGACCAGACCGAGGGCGCGATCACCGACCCGCGGGTGCGCAACATCGCCGGCAGCATCGCCGATCCGTCGGCGGTGGCCGCGCTGGTCGATGCCGACACCGCCGTCGTCGTCCACCTGGCCGCGGTGGTCAGCGGCACCGCCGAGGCCGACTTCGACCTCGGCATGCGGGTGAACCTCGACGGCACCCGCAACCTGCTGCAGGCCTGCCGCGCGCTCGGCCATCGGCCGCGGGTGCTGTTCTCGAGCTCCATCGCGGTGTTCGGTGGCGATCTGCCCTCGGTGGTCACCGATGCCACCACGCCCACGCCGCAGGGCTCCTACGGCGTGCAGAAGCTGATCGGCGAACTGCTGGTGCAGGACTACACCCGCAAGGGATTCATCGACGGCCGCGCGGTGCGCGTGCCCACCGTGGTGGTCCGCCCGGGCAAGCCCAACGGGGCGGCCTCGGGCTTTGCCTCGGGCATCATCCGCGAGCCCCTCGCCGGGCAGCCCTGCCTGCTGCCGGTGGACCTTGCCACCGAGATGTGGATGGCCTCGCCGCGCGCGGTGGTCGGCATGTTCCTGCGCGCCCTCGAACTGCCCGAGTCGGCCTGGGGCTGGAACCGGGTCCTCAACCTGCCCGGCCTGGTCGCGTCCATGCACGATGCCCTGGCCGCGCTGCGCGAGATCGGCGGCGATGCCGCGGTGGCGCTGGTGGAGCGCCGGCCCGATCCGGCAGTGATCGCGCTGGTGAAGACCTGGGCGGCCCGCTTCGAGACCCGGCGGGCGCGCGAGATGGGCTTCACCGCCGATGCCGATGTCATGGCGATCGTGCGCGCCTATGTCGAGGACAACCCTGCCGCGGTGGTGATGCGTCGCTGAGCGCGCCGCGGCGCCCGCGTACAATCGGCGGGCGGAGTGGGGCGGGCGATCGCCGGGGCAACCCGGAGGAAGGTCCGGACTCCACAGGACAGGGTGCTGGCTAACGGCCAGGCGCAGCAAGCCGAAAGGCCCAAGGCGACGGAAAGTGGAACAGAAAGATACCGCCCAAGCCCCTCGGGGCCGGCAAGGGTGAAATGGCGAGGTAAGAGCTCACCGCGGCGATGGCGACATCGCCGGCACGCCAAACCCCACCCGGAGCAACACCGAATAGGCACGCGATCCGGCTTGCGCCGGGCAGGGTGGTCCGCCCGAGCGTGCGGGTAGGTGGCCAGAGCGGTCGGGCAACCGGCGCACAGAATCCGGCCTACAGCCCCGCTCCGCCCCCCTTCCCGGCCATGCCCGCCGATCCCCGCCGCCGGGGTCGGTGCGGCGCGGCAGCGGCCCTCCCACCCGGCCCCACCGGCCCGGCACCGCCCGCGTTCGCTGCGGTTCGCCGCGGTTCGCCGCGCGCCGGCCCTTCGCGGACCGCCGGCCGGTTTGAACCGATGAATGGTTGCCGTCGCTGGCCGGCGACCCACCACGCCCCCCCGCCAGGCCGGACCGGGCGCCCGATGTCGCCCCGCAGTCCGGGCCTGCCACCCGCCGCAGGCGCCTGTCCGTCGGTCCCGGCGGCCGGGTTAAGTCATTGTCCTGACTGGAAAAACAGGTGTCTCGGCTTGACCCGTGCCGGTTTCGTCTCTACAGTGGGGGATCGTGTTTTTTTGTGGTGAGTTGTGGGTCGCCGTGCCATGACGGCGGAAGCCCACGCCAGTGGCCATGCTCCAGGGACGCTTCGCGTTGACGCTCGATTCGAAGGGCCGGCTCACCGTGCCCGCGCGTCAGCGTGACATCCTGCAGGTGCTCCACGAAGGTCGGCTGACCCTCACCCGTCACCCCGACGGCTGTCTGATGCTGCTGCCGCGCGCCACCTGGGAGCGCAAGCGCCAGGAGATCGCCGCCTGGCCCTTCTCGGCGCGTGCCTGGCAGCGCATCTTCCTGGGCAGCGCCAGCGACATCGAGATGGACTCCGCCGGGCGCATCCTGGTGGCGCCCGAACTGCGCGAGGCCGCCGGCCTGAAGACCGAGCAGAAGGTCATGCTGGTCGGTCTTCAGCACTACTTCGAGATCTGGGATCCGAAGGTCCTCGAGGACCAGGAGAACAAGGCGATCGAGGGCGGCCTGCCCGAGGCGCTGGCGAACTTTTCCTTCCAGGGCGAGCAGGGGTGATGCCGGATGCTGCCAAGCCGGGGCATGTTCCGGTCCTGCTCGACGCCGCGGTCGAGGCGCTCTCGATCCGCGCCGACGGCATCTACATCGACGGCACCTATGGCCGCGGCGGACACAGCGCCGCCATCCTCGCCCGGCTCGGCGAACAGGGCCGGCTGGTGGCCATCGATCGCGACCCCCAGGCGGTTGCGGCGGGCCGCCGCTTCGCCGACGAGTCCGCGGATCCCCGCTTTTCGATCGATCACGGCCGCTTCGCCGAGATGGCCGATCTGGCGGCGGCCCGCGGCCATGCCCGGGTCGATGGCGTGCTGCTCGACCTGGGCGTGTCCTCGCCTCAGCTCGATGACCCGGCGCGCGGGTTCAGCTTCCGTGAAGACGGGCCGCTGGACATGCGCATGGACCCGACCACGGGCCTGTCGGCCCGGCAATGGCTGCTGACGGCCCCTGAATCGCAGATCGCGGAGGTGGTGAAAGACTATGGGGAAGAACGGTTTGCTGTTCCCATTGCAAAGGCGATTGCTGCTCGCCGCCGGCAGGCTGGCGATGCCGCGTTTGCCCGCACCGGCGAGCTTGCCGGTCTCGTGGCGGGCGTCGTCCGCAGCCGTCGCCCGAAGCCGGAGGCGGGCAAGGATCCGGCCACACGCACCTTTCAGGCTGTACGGATTTTCATCAACCATGAGCTCGAGGAGCTCACGGACGGCCTGAACGCGGCGCTCGGCTGCCTGCGTCCCGGTGGGCGGCTTGCGGTGATCAGCTTCCACTCGCTGGAAGACCGGATCGTCAAGCGCTTCATCGCCCGCGAGAGCGGCCGCGACGCACCGCGCGACCCGGTTCGCGGCGGCATCGCCCCGGGCGTGCGCATCCGGCTGCGGCCGGTCGCACGCGTCCTGCCCTCGGCGGCCGAGTGCGCAGCCAACCCGCGGGCCCGCTCGGCGGTGCTGCGTGTGGCCGAACGGGTGGCCGAGGAGGCGCGGTCGTGACCAAGGTCTGCCTCTGGCTCGCGGTGGTGCTGATCGGCTGCTCGCTGTCGCTGGTGACCTCGCAGCAGCGGGCGCGACGCGTGTTCATCGACCTGGAGCGCGCGCAGGCGCGCGCCCAGCAGCTCGAGGTGCAGTGGGACCAGCTGCAGCTCGAGCAGACCGGCCTGTCGAAGGTCTCGCTGATCGACTCGCGCGCCCGCAAGACCCTGGCCATGCAGTCGCTGGCCGCCGATCGCACGCTGCACCTGAGCATCGATGTGGTTGCCGAGGCCCGCGCCCGGGAGGCGTCGCGATGAGCCGCAGCCTGCCCTACTCGGCCAATCCGCTGCTCAGGATCAAGCTGCCGGCGATCCGCTCGCGTCTGGTGATGATGCTGATCGCGCTCGCCTTCCTGGCGCTGATCGGCCGGGCGATCTGGCTGCAGCTGTTCACCAACGACTTCCTGCAGCGCCAGGGCGAGTCGCGCTACGGCCGCACCATGGAGCTGCCGGCCTCGCGCGGCAAGATCCTCGACCGCAACGGCATGGTCCTTGCCTCCAGCCTGCCGGCACGCGCGGTCTGTGCCACCCCCGAGGAGGTCAAGGCCAGTCCGGAGCAGTTTGCCGAGCTGGCACGCCTGCTGCAGATGCCGGTGGCCGAGATCCACCAGCGGCTCGGCGCCGAGGGCAAGACCTTCGTCTATCTCAAGCGCCAGGTCGCGGCCGATGTCGCCGAGAAGATCCGTGCCCTGGGCATCGCCGGTCTGCACCAGCGACCCGAGTACAAGCGCTTCTACCCCGAGGGCGAGGCGCTGGCCCATGTGGTCGGCTTCACCAATGTCGAGGACATCGGCCAGGAGGGCATGGAGCTCGCCCGGCAGAAGGAGCTCGCCGGCCGCCCGGGAAGCCGCCGCGTCCTGCGCGACAATCTGCACCGGGTGTTCGAGGATGTGGGCACCCTGCGCGAACCGCTCGATGGCCGCGATCTCCAGCTCTCGATCGACGCCAAGATCCAGTTCCACGCCGTCAGCGCCCTGCGTGATGCGCTGCGCGAGCACCGTGCCAAGGCCGGTGCGGCGGTGGTGCTCGACGCGCGTACCGGCGAGGTGCTGGCGCTCGCCAACCTGCCCACCTACAACCCCAACGAGCGCGGTCAGCTCTCCGGCGCCCAGCTGCGCAACCGGGTGATCACCGATACCTTCGAGCCCGGCTCGACCATGAAGCCGTTCACCAGCGCGCTGGCGATCGAGTCGGGTCGCTACGCGCCGCACACCGTCATCCAGACCGCCCCGGGCCGCATGACCATCGGCTCGGCCACCATCGGCGACTCGCACCCGCACGGCGCGCTCACGGTCGAGGAGGTGCTGCAGAAGTCCTCCAATGTGGGCACCGCCAAGATTGCGCTGAGCTTCCCGCCCGAGACCATGTGGAACATGCTCACCGCGGTGGGCTTCGGTCAGCCGCCCGAGCTCGGCTTTCCGGGCGCGGTGGCCGGTCGGGTGATGCCGCCGCGCACGTGGCGGCCGATCAACCAGGCCACCATCTCGTATGGCCACGGCATTTCGGTGTCGCTGATCCAGCTCGCCCGTGCCTACACCGTGTTCGCGCGCGACGGCGACATGGTGCCGCTGTCGATGCTGCGCCTGAGCGAGCCGGCGTCGGGCGTGAAGGTGATGGAGCCGGGCACCGCACAGGCGGTGCGCCGCATGCTCGAGATGGCCGCCGGGCCCGGCGGCACCGCACCCAAGGCGCAGATCCCCGGCTACCGGGTGGCCGGCAAGACCGGCACCGCCCACAAGCTCGAGGGCGGGCGCTATGTCAACAAGTACATCGCCTCCTTCGTCGGTTTCGCCCCGGTGTCCGACCCGCGGATCGTGGTCGCGGTGATGGTCGACGAGCCCTCGGCGGGCCGCCACTACGGTGGCGAGGTCGCCGCCCCGGTCTTTGCCCAGATCACCGGCGATGTGATGCGCGCGCTGCGCATCCCGCCCGATTCGCCGCAGGTCCGCCAGGTGATCCCGGCCGAACCCGTCAAGGAGATGCCGTGAACGCAGTGTCCTCGGCCATCGGTCCCGCCGGTCTGTCCGCGCGCGAGCGCGAGGCCGCCGCCATCGGCCGCTGGCTGCGCGCGCGGCTTGGCCACGGCGCGCGCCTGAGCGCCGACAGCCGGCAGATCCGCCCCGGCGACGCCTTCTTCGCCTATCCCGGCCGCAGCGAGGACGGTCGTCGCCATATCGGCGATGCGCTGACCCGCGGCGCAGCGGTGGTGCTCTACGAGGCCGACGGCGGCGACGCCCGCGCCGTGGGCGAGGCAGCCTCCACGCTCGGCGTGTTCGGTCTGCGCGCGCTGGCCGGTCCGATCGCGGCCGAGTTCCACGGCCGTTCCGCCGATCGGATGCGGGTGGTCGCGATCACCGGCACCAACGGCAAGACCAGCGTCTCGCAGTGGGTGGCCCGCGGTCTGGCCGAGCCGGGCCGGCCCTCGGCCGTGCTCGGCACGCTGGGCGGCGCGCTGGTCACCGACGACAGCCCGGTCTCGTCGGGCGGGGCCGATCTCACCACCCCCGATGCGCTGTCGCTGCAGCGCGCGCTGGCCGGTTTCGCCGAGCGCGGCGCCCGAACCGTGGCCCTGGAGGCCTCGTCGATCGGCCTGGACCAGCTGCGCCTGGCCGGCACCCGGGTGGAGGTGGCCGCATTCACCAACCTCACCCGCGATCATCTCGACTACCACGGCTCGATGGCCGCGTACGCCGAGGCCAAGGCCCGGCTCTTCGGCTGGCCTTCGCTGCGCGCCGCGGTGCTCAACGGCGACGATCCCGCCAGCCTGAGCCTGCTGCAGGCCCTGGACGCGGTCGAGCGTGACGCGCCGGTGCTGCGCATCCTGCACGGCCAGGCCCCGGGGCAGCACGGCGCCCGCGGTGACCGGCTGCTGCTGGCCGAGCGCATCGTCGAGGATGCCACCGGCATCCTGCTGATCCTGGGGGGCGACTTCGGCCGTGCCGAGCTGCGCCTGGAACTGCTCGGCCGCTTCAATGTCTCGAACGCGCTGTCGGCGGCTGGCTGCTGGCTCGCGCTCGGCCTGTCGCTCGACGAGGTCGCCGCGCGCCTGACCCGCATCCGTCCGGTGGCCGGCCGCATGCAGCGCCTGGGCATGCCTGGCGGGCCGCTGGCGGTGGTCGACTACGCCCATACCCCCGACGCGCTCGCGCGTACCCTCGAGGCGCTGCGCCCGGTGGCAATGTCGCGCGGCGGCGCGCTGTGGTGCGTGTTCGGTGCCGGCGGCAACCGCGATCCGGGCAAGCGCCCCATGATGGGCCATGTCGCCCAGCGCGGTGCCGACCGCCTGGTGATCACCTCCGACAACCCGCGTGACGAGGAACCCTTCCGCATCGTCTCCGACCTGCGCGCCGGACTCACCCGCGAGCCTTTCGCCACCGAGATCGACCGGGCGCGCGCGATCGCGATCGCCGTGGAGTCGGCGGGCCGCGACGATGTCATCCTGATCGCAGGCAAGGGCCACGAGGCCTACCAGGAGATCCGCGGCCAGCGCCTGCCCTTTTCCGATGCCGAGCAGGTGATGCGCGGCCTCGAGGCACGCGCCCGCATCGAGACCGGCCTGCGTTCGGCCGAAGTGGCTGCCAGCGTGCCCGATGTTTGAGCTGCGCGAGGCCCAGGGCTGGATCGCCGGCGCGCGCCTGTCGGGCGATGGCGCCACGCGCATCGCCGCGGTCTGCACCGACTCCCGACGCATCGCCCCGGGATCGCTGTTCGTCGCCCTGCGCGGCGAGCGCTTCGATGCCCACGATTTTCTCGGCCAGGCTTTCCAGGCCGGCGCTGCCGCGGTGCTGGCCGAGCGTCTGCCCGACGCAGTCCGGGGGCCGGCGCTGCTGGTGGCCGACACCCGCCGCGCCTACGGCGAGCTTGGCGCCGCCTGGCGCGGGCGCTTCCGCCTGCCGCTGATCGCGGTCACCGGCAGCAACGGCAAGACCACGGTCAAGGAGATGATCGCCGCCATCCTGGCCGCCCGCTTCGGCGTTGATCACCGGCTGGCCACCCGCGGCAATCTCAACAACGAGATCGGCGTGCCGGCCACGCTGCTCGAACTCGGCCCGCAGCACGAGGCTGCGGTGGTCGAACTCGGCATGAATCATCCCGGCGAGATCGCGTGGATCGCCGGTCTGGCCGCGCCCACCGTGGCCCTGGTCAACAACGCGCAGCGCGAGCACCAGGAGTTTCTGGGCACGGTGCGCGCCACCGCGATCGAGAACGGCGCGGCGATCGCCGCGCTGCCGCCCGAGGGCGTGGCGGTGTTTCCCGGCGACGACGAGCACACCGCGCTGTGGCGCGAGATCGCCGGTGCGCGGCGCTGCCTGAGCTTCGGTCTGA
Organism: uncultured bacterium; assembly: GCA_903934795.1. Lineage (GTDB taxonomy): Bacteria > Pseudomonadota > Gammaproteobacteria > Burkholderiales > Burkholderiaceae_E > Quisquiliibacterium. The sequence goes on from CAIZPE010000145.1 coordinate 33,766, forward strand.
GCCCGCACTGCGATGTCCATGCCGATCCTGCGGCCCGGCCCGAGGGATTCGATCTGTGCATCGGGCAGGCTTCGGCGCGGGTGAACCTCGCGATCGCGGGAGCGCACAACGTGCGCAATGCGCTGGCTGCTGCCGCCTGCGCCAGCGCGATCGGCATCGACCTGGCCGGCATCGCCGCAGGTCTGGCCGCCTTCCGGCCGGTGAGCGGCCGGCTGGTGCGCCTCGCCTGTCCGGGCGGCGCCAGCCTGATCGACGACAGCTACAACGCCAACCCCGACTCGGTGCGCGCCGCGATCGATGTGCTGGCTGCTGCCGACCACCCCCGGGTGCTGGTGCTCGGTGACATGGGCGAGGTCGGTTCGCAGGGCGAGCAGTTCCACCGGGAGGTGGTTGGCTATGCCGCCAGCCGCGGCATCGACCACCTGCTGGCGCTGGGCGAGGCCACCGGCCGCGCGGTGCGCGAGGCCGGCGTGCGCGGCTTCGAGGCCTTCGCCAGCCTGGAGGCCCTGCTGGCGCGGCTTGCGCCGCTCGCCATCACGCCGGCCACGGTGCTGGTCAAGGGCTCGCGCTCGATGCGCATGGAGCGGGTGGTGGCCGCGCTCTCGGGTGCGCCTCAGCCTGCAGGAGCGCACTAGGTGCTGCTCGAACTCGCGCAGTGGCTGGCCCGCGACATCCGCGGGTTCTCGGTCTTCAACTACATCACGCTGCGCGCGGTGCTGGCCACGCTCACCGCGCTGCTGATCGGCCTGCTCGCCGGCCCGGCGCTCATCCGTCGGCTCACCGTCATGAAGATCGGTCAGGCGGTGCGCACCGACGGGCCGCAGACCCACCTCGCCAAGTCCGGCACGCCGACCATGGGCGGCGCGCTGATCCTGGTGGCGGTGGGTGCGGCCACGCTGCTGTGGGCCGATCTCTCCAACCGTTTCGTGTGGGTGGTGCTGATCGTCACCCTGGGCTTCGGTGCGATCGGCTGGGTCGACGACTACCGCAAGGTGGTGCATCGCGACCCGCGCGGCATGGCCTCGCGCGAGAAGTTCTTCTGGCAGTCGCTGATCGGCCTCGCGGCGGCGGTGTGGCTGGCCTTCGCGGTGCCGGCGCAGTCCAATGCCCAGGCGCTGGATCTCTTCGGCCAGTGGCTGTCCGCCGGCCTGGCGATGGACCTGCCGCCCAAGGCCGACCTGATCGTGCCCTTCTTCAAGAATGTGGCCTATCCCCTGGGCGTGTTCGGCTTCATCGTGCTCACCTTCTTCGTGATCGTGGGCACCAGCAACGCGGTCAACCTCACCGACGGTGCCGACGGGCTGGCGATCATGCCGGCGGTGCTGGTGGGCTCGGCGCTGGGCCTGTTCGCCTATGTGACCGGCAACTCGGTCTTCGCGAAGTACCTTCTGATCCCCCATATCCCGGGCGCGGGCGAGCTCACCGTGTTCTGCGGCGCGATCGCCGGCGCGGGCCTGGCCTTCCTCTGGTACAACGCCTACCCCGCGCAGGTCTTCATGGGCGATGTCGGCGCGCTCGCCCTGGGCGGCGCGCTGGGCACGGTGGCGGTGGTGGTCCGCCAGGAGATCGTGCTGTTCATCATGGGCGGCGTGTTCGTCGCCGAGACCGTCTCGGTCATGCTCCAGGTGGGCTGGTTCAAGTACACCCGCCGTCGCTATGGCGAAGGCCGGCGCATCTTCCGGATGGCGCCGCTGCACCACCACTTCGAGGTGGGCGGGGTCAAGGAGAGCCAGGTGGTGGTCCGGTTCTGGATCGTGACCATGATGCTGGTGCTGTTCGGCCTGTCCTCGCTGAAGATCCGGTGAGCGCCATGAACGCCCAGCTGCCGCTCTTCGATCTTGCCGGCCGGCGCGTGCTGGTGCTCGGCCTGGGCGATTCCGGTCTGGCGATGGCGCGCTGGGCGGACTTTCGCGGCGCGCTGCTGTCGGTGGCCGACACCCGCGAGGCCCCGCCGAGACTGGCCGAGCTGCGCCAGGACCTGCCCGGCGCAGGCTTCAGTGGCGGCCCGCTCACGCCGGACCTGCTCGAGGGCGTCGACCTGGTGGCCTGGAGCCCCGGCCTGTCGATCGAGATCGGCGAGGGCGCGGCCTTCCAGGCCCTGGCTCGCGAGCGCGGCATTCCGGTGGCGGGCGAGATCGAGCTCTTCGCCCAGGCGCTCGCCCTGCTCGGCGAGCAGGGCTACCGGCCGCGCGTGGCCGCGATCACCGGCACCAACGGCAAGACCACCACCACCCGGCTGGTGGGCCATCTCTGCAGCCATGCCGGCCTGCGCGCGGTGGTGGCCGGCAACATCGCGCCGGCGGTGCTCGATGCCCTGCGCGAACAGCTGGTCGCCTGCGGCGAAGTGCCCGACCCGGCGCGACTGCCCGAGGTCTGGGTGCTGGAACTCTCGAGCTTCCAGCTGGCGCTCACCGACAGCCTCGTGCCGGATGTCGCTGCGATCCTGAACATCACCCAGGACCATCTCGACTGGCATGCCGACATGGCCAGCTACGCTGTCGCCAAGCAGCGCCTGTGGCGCGGTGCGCGCGCCTGCGTCTGGAACCGCGACGACCCGCTCACCGCGCCGCCCGCCGGGGCACGGCAGGTCTCGTTTGGCGCCTCGGTGCCGGCCCAGGCCGGCGACCTCGGGATCATCCACGAGGGCGGTCTGCGCTGGCTTGCGGCGGCCGTGCCCGGCGAGGAGGCGCCAGGCTCGCCCCGGCGCCGCCGCGAGGCGCCGCCGCCCCTGCTGCGTCGGCTGATGCCGGCCGATGCGCTGCGCATCCGCGGCACGCACAACCACGGCAATGCCCTGGCCGCGCTGGCGATCGCCGGCGCGCTGGGACTGCCCACGGCGGCGCTGCTGCACGGACTGCGCGGCTTCGACGGCGAGCCCCATCGCTGCGAGCTGGTCGCGGTCATCGACGATGTCGAGTACTACGACGACAGCAAGGGCACCAATGTCGGCGCCACGGTGGCCGCGCTCTCCGGCCTGGGCAAGCGCTGCCTGCTGATCGCCGGCGGCGAGGGCAAGGGCCAGGACTTCACTCCGCTTGCGGCGGCGGTCGTCGCGCACGCGCGCGCGGTGTTCCTCATCGGCCATGACGCGCCGCGGCTGCGCGCCGCGCTCGCCGACACCCCCGCGCTGCTGGTCGATTGCGCAAGCCTCGAGGAGGCGGTGAGCCGCGCCCGCGAGATCGCGGTGCTCGGCGATGCGGTGCTGCTGTCGCCGGCCTGCGCCAGCTTCGACATGTTCCGCAACTATGCCCATCGGGCCGAGGTCTTCGTGGCAGCGGTACGGGCGCTGGCCCTCGATGCGGGGGTGCCATGCTGAGCCAGATGCTCTCGTGGCGCCGCGCCACGCGCGCCGGCGAGCGGCCGGTCGGTATCGCCCAGGCGCAGATCATCGACACCTCGCTGCTGTGGGTTGCCGGCGCGCTGCTCGCGCTGGGTCTGGTGATGGTCTATTCCGCCTCGATCGCGCTGCCTGACTCGCCCAAGTTCGCCGCCTACAAGCCGCATCACTTTCTGGTGCGGCACGCCTTCGCCATCGCGCTGGGCACCCTGCTCGGCCTGGTCGCCTTCGGCATCCCGATGCGGGTGTGGGAGGCGCTCTCGCCCAAGCTCTTCGTGCTGGCCATGGTGCTGCTGGTGCTGGTGCTCATCCCCGGCATCGGCAAGGTGGTCTACGGTGCCCGCCGCTGGCTCTCGCTCGGCCCGCTCAGCCTGCAGCCCTCCGAGCTGATGAAGCTCTTCGTGGTGCTCTACGCGGCCAGCTACATCGTGCGCAAGCAGGAGCACATCAAGCGCTTCAAGAAGGGATTCCTGCCGATGGGCACCGCGGTGGCGATCATCGGCATGCTGCTGCTGCTCGAGCCCGACCTCGGCGCCTTCGTGGTGATCTGCGCGATCGCCATGGGCATGCTGTTCCTGGGCGGGGTGAGCGCCCGGCTGTTCATCGGCCTGATCGGCATCCTCGGTGGCACCTTCGGGATGCTGATCTGGCTCTCGCCCTGGCGCCGCGAGCGCATCTTCGCCTACCTCGATCCCTTCGCCGACCCGCTCGGCAAGGGCTATCAGCTCACCCACTCGCTGATCGCCTTCGGCCGCGGCGAGTTCACCGGGGTCGGCCTGGGCGGGTCGGTCGAGAAGCTGCACTACCTGCCCGAGGCCCACACCGACTTCCTGCTCGCCGTGATCGGCGAGGAGCTCGGTCTGATCGGCGTCCTGGTGGTGGTGGCGCTCTTCTACTGGCTCACGCGCCGCGCCTTCGAGATCGGCCGCCAGGCGATCACGCTCGACCGGGTGTTCAATGGCCTGGTCGCCAAGGGCGTGGCGATCTGGCTGGGCTTCCAGGCCTTCGTGAACATGGGGGTCAACCTCGGCCTGCTGCCCACCAAGGGCCTGACCCTGCCGCTGATGAGCTACGGTGGCTCGGGCGTGCTGGTGAACTGCCTTGCGCTGGCGCTGCTGCTGCGCATCGACTTCGAGACCCGCCACCTGATGCGGAGTGCGCGATGAGCCGCACCATCCTGATCATGGCAGGCGGCACCGGCGGCCATGTGATGCCCGGGCTGGCGGTCGCGGGCGAGATGCGCCGCCGCCGCTGGAACGTGGTGTGGCTGGGCAATCCCGCCGGCATGGAAGCCGACCTGGTGCCCCGCCACGGCATCCCGATGCGCGCGGTTCGCTTCGGCGGCCTGCGCGGCAAGGGGCTGCGCACCCGGCTGATGCTGCCCTGGAACCTGCTGCGCGCCTGCTGGCAGAGCGGGCTGGCCCTGCGCGCGGAACGGCCGGCCGTGGTCCTCGGGCTGGGCGGCTATGTCAGCTTTCCGGGCGGCCTCATGACCCGCCTGAGCGGCCGCGCCCTGGTGCTGCACGAGCAGAACTCGGTGGCCGGGCTGGCCAACCGCGTGCTGGCACGCATCGCCGACACCGTGCTCGAAGCCTTCCCCGGCACGCTGCCCGGCGCGGACTGGACCGGCAACCCGGTGCGCGCCGACATCGCGGCGCTGCCGGCGCCGGCCGAACGCTGGGCGGGTCGCCAGGGACCGCTGCGCCTGCTGGTGGTGGGCGGCAGCCTGGGCGCGCAGGCGCTCAACCAGGCGCTGCCGGCCGCGCTCGCGCTGATCCCGCCGGCCGCCCGGCCGCAGGTCGTGCACCAGTGTGGCCGCGGTCAGGGCGCCGCGGTCGCCCAGGCCTACCGCGACGCCGGTGTCCAGGCCGACGCGCGCGAATTCATCGACGACATGGCCGGCGAGCTCGCCGCCGCCGACCTCGCGGTCTGCCGCGCCGGCGCGATGACCGTGGCGGAACTGGCCGCCGCCGGCGTGCCCGCGGTGCTGGTGCCCTACCCGCACGCGGTCGACGATCACCAGACCGGCAATGCCCGGTTCCTCGTCGAGCGCGGCGCCGCCTGGCTGTTGCCGCAGGCACAGGCCGATGCGGCCGGGCTGGCCGCGCTGATCGGCGCCGCCGATCGCCAGGTTCTGCTGCGCATGGCCGAGCAGGCCCGCGCCGCGGCCCGGCCCGATGCCACCGGCGCGGTGGCCGATGCCTGCGAGGCCGCCGCCGGCCGCCGCGGAGCCGGGGCATGAAGCACAAGGTCCGTCACATCCACTTCGTGGGCATCGGCGGCTCGGGCATGAGCGGCATCGCCGAAGTGCTGCTCAACCTCGGCTACCGGATCAGCGGTTCGGATGCCGCCGACAGCGCCACCACCCGGCGGCTCGCCGGCCTGGGTGCGCAGATCTCGCTAGGCCACGATGCCGCTCACATCGTCGGCGCCGACTGCGTGGTCGTGTCCACCGCCGTGCGCGGCGACAACCCCGAGGTGATCGCCGCCCGCGCCCGACGGCTGCCGGTGGTGCCGCGCGCGCTCATGCTCGCCGAGCTGATGAAGCTCAAGCAGGGCGTGGCGATCGCCGGCACCCACGGCAAGACCACCACCACCAGCCTGGTGGCCTCGGTGCTCGCCGCCGGCGGGCTCGACCCCACCTTCGTGATCGGCGGGCGCCTGAACAGCGCTGGCGCCAATGCCCGGCTGGGCAGCGGCGACTACATCGTGGTCGAGGCCGACGAGTCGGACGCCTCGTTCCTGAATCTCACGCCCACGATCGCGGTGATCACGAACATCGACGCCGATCACATGGAGACCTATGGCCACGATCTGGCGCGCCTGAAGCATGCCTTCGTCGAGTTCACCCAGCGCCTGCCCTTCTACGGCGCGGCGGTGGTGTGCATCGACGATGCCAACCTGCGCGAGATCCTGCCCTTCGTGTCCAAGCCCGTGCTCAGCTACGGCCTGTCGCCCGAGGCGCAGTTCCGCGCCACCGATGTGCGCGCCGACGGCGCGCAGATGCGCTTCACCCTGCAGCGGGTCAACGGCGTGCGCCGCGAGCCGGTGCCGGTGCTGCTCAACGCGCCCGGCGAGCACAATGTGCGCAACGCCCTGGCGGCGATCGCGGTGGCCGACGAGCTCGGCGTGCCCGACGAGGCCATCCTCGGCGCGCTGGCCGAGTTCAAGGGCGTGGGCCGGCGCTTCCAGCGCTACGGTGAAATCCCCGCCAGCGGTGGCGGCAGCTTCACCCTCATCGACGACTACGGCCATCACCCGGCCGAGATGGCCGTCACGCTGGCGGCCGCGCGCGGCGCCTTCCCGGGCCGCCGTCTCGTCCTCGCCTTCCAGCCGCACCGCTTCACCCGCACCCGTGACCTGTTCGAGGACTTCGTGCGGGTGATTGGCGGTGCCGACGCGGTGCTGCTCGCCGAGGTCTATGCCGCCGGCGAGCCCCCGATCGTGGCCGCCGACGGCCGCGCGCTGGCGCGGGCGATGCGCGTGGCCGGCCGCGTGGAGCCGGTGTTCGTCGAGGACATCGCGCAGATGCCGCGCGCCATCCTTGAAGCGGCCCGCGACGGCGATGTGGTGCTCGCCATGGGCGCGGGCTCGATCGGCGCCGTGCCGGCGCAGGTGCGCGATCTTGCCGCTGCGGGAGGCGCCGATGGCCGCTGATCCGCGCGCGATGGGCCGGGTGGCGGTGCTGATGGGCGGGCGCTCGGCCGAGCGCGAGGTGTCGCTGCGCTCCGGCGCCGGCGTGCTCGCCGCCCTGCGCGCCCAGGGAGTCGATGCCCATGCCTTCGATCCCGCCGAGCGCGGCATGGACGAGCTGCGCCGCGAGGGCACGAGCCGCGCCTTCATCGCGCTGCACGGCCGCTACGGCGAGGACGGCACGGTGCAGGGCGCGCTCGAGCTGCTCGGCATCCCCTACACCGGCTCGGGCGTGATGGCCTCGGCGATCGCGATGGACAAGGTGCGCACCAAGGAGATCTGGGTGGCGCGCGGTCTGTCCACACCGCGCTCGATGGTGCTGCGCCGCGGCGACAGCCTGCGCGAGGTGCCCGACCGCCTCGGCCTGCCGCTGATCGTCAAGCCGCCGCACGAGGGCTCCACCCTGGGCGTCACCCGGGTTCTGGGCTATTCGCAAATGCAGGAGGCCTTCGAGACGGCCGCCCGCTACGATGCCGAGGTGCTGGTCGAGGAGTGCATCATCGGTCCGGAACTCACCGTGGCCATCCTCGGCAGCGGCGGGCAGGCGCGCGCCCTGCCGGTGATCGAGATCCGCGCGCCCGACGGCAACTACGACTTCACCAACAAGTACTTCGGTGACCAGACCCGCTACCTCTGCCCGGCGCCGCTGCCCGAGGCGCTGGCCCCGCGGGTGCGCCGCCTCGCGCTCGATGCCTTCCTCGCGATCGGCTGCGAGGGCTGGGGCCGCGTCGACCTGATGCTGCGCGCGTCTGACCAGACGCCCTTCCTGCTCGAGGTGAACACCTCGCCGGGCATGACCGACCACTCACTGGTGCCGATGGCCGCGCGCGCCGAGGGTATGAGCTACGAGGCGCTGACCCTCGAGCTGCTGGCGGGCGCCAGCCTGAAGATCGGGGGCGCGCGGTGAGTCGGCTCTGGCATACCCCGCGGCTGCTCAATGCGCTGGCCAACGCGCTGATCCTGCTGTCGCTGCTCGGTCTGCTCTGCGCCGCCGGCTGGTGGCTGGGCCAGCGCCCGGGCCTTGCCCTGCGGGTGGTGCGCATCGATGCCGCCCCGGGCACCGAGCTGCGCCATGTCTCGGCGGTGCTGCTCGACCAGTCGGTGCGTCAGCGCCTGCGCGGGAACTTCTTCACCGTCGATCTCGATGCGGTGCGCGCGGGTTTCGAGCAGGTGCCCTGGGTGCGTCGCGCGATGGTGCGCCGGGTGTGGCCCGACCGGCTCGAGGTGGCGATCGAGGAGCACCGCCCGCTTGCCACCTGGGGCGAGAACCAGCTGATGAACACCTTCGGAGAGCTCTACACCGCCAATGCGGCCGAGGCCGAGGAGGACGGCCCGCTGCCGCACTTCTCCGGCCCGCCCGGCAGCGAGCAGCGCATGCTCGGCCGCTACGAGGAGCTGCGCCGCTGGCTCGCGCCGCTGGGGGTCACGCCGCGTTCGGTGCTGCTCTCGCCGCGGCTGGCCTGGTGGGTGCAACTCGACGACGGCACCCGCCTGGTCCTCGGCCGCGAGCAGGGTGTGCCGCTCGAGGAACGCGTGGCGCGCTGGGTGGAGGCGTACCCGCGGGTGCGCGGCCGGCTGGGCGAGCGTGCCCAGGTCATCGACCTGCGCTACCCCAACGGCTTCGCGGCGCGGGCCGCCGGTGCCGAGCCACCTCCGGCCGACCATGCCCCCCCGCCGGCCCCCGCCGGCGACAGCAATCAGCAGGACAGCCGCCCGGCGCTGTCGGAGTCGGGTGGCCCGACCCGCCTCGCCGCGCTACAGCCCACAGGCGCGCCCCGGGCGCGGGGCGCCGACCGCACCGACCAGCGAACGGACTAGCAAGATGGCCAGGGAAGCGAATGACTTGATCGTCGGGCTCGACATCGGCACCTCCAAGATCGTGGCGATCGTGGCGCAGATGCTGCCTGACGGACGCTACGAGATCGTCGGCTTCGGCCAGCACGAATCGCGCGGGCTGAAGAAGGGCGTGGTGGTGAACATCGAGACCACCGTGGCCTCGATCCAGCGCGCGCTCGAAGAGGCCGAACTGATGGCCGACTGCAAGATCCGCACGGTCTACACCGGGATCGCCGGCAGCCACATCCGCAGCTTCAACTCGAGCGGCATGGTCGCGGTCAAGGACAAGGAGGTCAGCGAGGCCGACATGGCCCGGGTGATCGAGACCGCCAAGGCGGTCAACATCCCCACCGACCAGCAGATTCTGCATGTGCTGCCGCAGGAGTTCATCATCGACGGCCAGGAAGACATCCGCGAGCCGATCGGCATGAGCGGCGTGCGCCTGGAGGTGAAGGTGCACATCGTCACCGGGGCGGTGTCGGCAGCGCAGAACATCGTGAAGTGCGTGCGCCGCTGCGGCCTCGAGGTGGCCGACCTGATCCTGCAGCCGCTTGCCTCGAGCACCGCGGTGCTCAGCCAGGACGAGAAGGAGCTCGGCGTGGCGCTCGTCGACATCGGCGGCGGCACCACCGACATCGCCATCTTCACCGGCGGCTCGATCCGCCACACCGCGGTGATCCCGATCGCCGGCGACCAGATCACCAACGACATCGCGATGGCGCTGCGCACGCCCACCCCCGAGGCCGAGGAGATCAAGCTCACGCACGGCCTGGCCAAGCAGGTGCTGGCCGACCCCAACGAACGCATCGAGGTGCCCGGCCTGGGCGATCGCGGGCCGCGCCAGCTCACCCGCCAGACGCTGGCGGCGGTGATCGAGCCACGGGTCGAGGAGTTGTGCGGGCTGGTGCATCAGGCGATCCGCGAGTCGGGCTACGAGGAGCTGCTCTCCTCGGGCATCGTGGTCACCGGCGGCACCGCGCTGATGCCCGGCATGGTCGAGCTCGCCGAAGACATCTTCCTGAAGCCGGTGCGGCTGGGCCTGCCCGGTTACGCCGGCGGCCTCTCGGATGTGGTCAGCAATCCGCGCTTCGCCACCGCGGTCGGCCTGCTCGAGGAGGCCCGCATGCAGCGGCTGCGCGGCCGCAAGGCCGCCGAGCAGTCCGGCAACTTCAAGGAAACCATGCGCCGCATGAAGGACTGGTTCGTGGGCAATTTCTAGCCGCGAGCCGACATCCGCCGATCATTCCAGCACGCCCGATCCAGTACCCGAACCCGAACCCGAACCCACCGAAACCACCCGAGGAGGCCCAGCCATGTCGACTTTCAAACTCATCGAATCCGCACCTGATGGTGCCGTCATCAAGGTGGTGGGCATCGGTGGCGCCGGCGGCAACGCCGTCAACCACATGATCTCGCGTGGCGTGACCGGGGTGGAGTTCATCGCGCTGAACACCGATCGCCAGGCGCTGTCGCGCTCGCAGGCCGGCCGCATCATCCAGCTCGGCGACCAGGGCCTGGGCGCCGGGGCCAATCCGGCCGCCGGCCGCGCCTCGGCCGAGGCCGCCGAGGCGCAGATCCGCGAGGCGCTTGCCGGCGCGAACATGGTCTTCCTGACCGCCGGCATGGGCAAGGGCACCGGCACGGGCGCCTCGCCGGTGGTCGCGCAGATCGCCAAGGAGCTCGGGGTGCTGACCGTGGGTGTGGTCACCAAGCCCTTCCAGTTCGAGGGTGCGCGCAAGATGCAGATCGCCGAGGCCGGCATCGAGCAGCTCGTCGATCATGTCGATTCGCTGATCGTGGTGCTCAACGAGGCGCTGTTCGAGGTGATGGACGAGGACGCCAGCCTCGAGGACGCCTTCAAGCGCGCCGACGATGTGCTGCACAACGCCGTGGCGGGCATCGCCGAGATCATCAATGTGCCGGGCCTGGTCAACGTCGACTTCGCCGACGTGCGCACCGTGATGGGCGAGCAGGGCAAGGCCATGATGGGCATCGGCGAGGCTGCCGGCATCGACCGCGCCCGTCTGGCCGCCGAGCAGGCGGTGGCCTCGCCGCTGCTCGACGGCGTCGACCTCTCCGGCGCGCGCGGGGTGATCGTCAACATCACCGCCACCCGCGGCCTGAAGCTGCGCGAGACCAACGATGTGATCAACACCATCAAGGCCTTCTGCGCCGACGACGCGACCATCATCCACGGCACGGTGTTCGACGACTCGATGGCCGACACGCTGCGCGTGACCGTGGTGGCCACCGGCATCGGCGGGCGCCGCGCCCCCACCGCGCAGCGGCCGGTGCTGGTGCAGCCCACCCTCCAGCGCACCGGCACCGACGACGGCCAGCCGGCCCGCGCCACCACCAACTTCGCCGATCTCGACCAGCCCGCGGTGTGGCGCAGCCCGCGCGCCTCGGCCGCGGCCCAGGTGCAGGCGCTGGAGGAGAGCGGCGTCGAGCGCTTCGACATCCCGGCCTTCCTGCGCAAGCAGGCCGACTGAGCCGCCTGCGCGCGCGGCGCTCCCCGCTGCGGGGGACGCCGCCGGCAGGGTTTTGCCGATGCCACTAGAATCCGGGGTCTGACCCGGCCCGCGTCGGGCCTTCCCCCAGAACCCCCCGGAGAGACAGATGACCATCAAAGTCGGCGAGACCCTGCCCGAAGCCACCCTGACCGAATTCGTCGAAGTCGAGGGCAACGGCTGCTCGGTCGGTCCCAACGCATTCAAGGTGTCCGATCTGGTCAAGGGCAAGCGGGTGGCGCTGTTCGCGCTGCCGGGCGCCTTCACCCCCACCTGCTCGGCGCAGCATGTGCCCAGCTACCTCAAGCAGTTCGACGCGCTGCGCGCCAAGGGCATCGACGAGATCTGGTGCGTGTCGGTCAACGACGCCTTCGTGATGGGCGCCTGGGGCCGCGATCAGCAGTCCGGCGGCAAGGTGCGCATGCTGGCCGACGGCAGCGGCGACTTCACCCGCAAGGTGGGCCTCGAGCTCGACCTCACCGCGCGCGGCATGGGTGTGCGCTCGCAGCGCTATGCCATGGTGGTCGACAACGGCGTGGTCAAGCACCTGTTCGTCGAAGCCCCGGGCAAGTTCGAGGTCTCCAGCGCCGACCACGTGCTGGCCAGCCTCTGATCCTGGCGCAAGCCGCCGCCACGCCCGCCCGGTCCCGCCAGAGCACCGCCCCGAACCATGCTGCGTCAGCGAACCATCCGCCAGCGGGTTAGCACCACCGGCGTGGGGCTGCACTCGGGCCAGCGGGTCGAGCTCACGCTGCGGCCGGCGGCGGCGGGCACCGGCATCGTGTTCCGCCGCACCGATCTCGATCCGGCGGTCGACATCCCGGTGCGTGCGGTCCAGGTCACCGATACCCGCATGGCGTCCACCCTGTCGGCGCCCGAGGATGCGTCGGTACGGGTGGCCACGGTCGAGCACCTGATGTCGGCGCTGGCCGGTCTGGGCATCGACAACCTCTACATCGATGTCACCGCGCCCGAGATTCCCATCCTCGACGGCTCGGCGGCGTCCTTCGTGTTCCTGGTGCAGTCGGCCGGCATCGCCGAGCAGGCCGCGGCCAAGCGCTTCATCCGGGTCAAGCGCCTGGTCGAGGTGCGCGAGGGTGACAAGTGGGCGCGGCTGGAGCCGCATGAAGGCTTCCTGCTCGACTTTTCCATCGACTTCGGTCACCCGGCCATCGATGCCACCGGCCAGCATGTGCGGGTCGACTTTGCCGAGACCTCCTTCGTGCGCGACATCGCCCGTGCCCGCACCTTCGGCTTCGTGCAGGATGTCGAGATGCTGCGTGCGGCCGGCCTGGCGCAGGGCGGCAGCTTCGAGAACGCCATCGTCATGGACGAGTACCGCATCCTGAACGGCGATGGGTTGCGCTACGACGACGAGTTCGCGCGACACAAGGTGCTCGATGCGATCGGCGATCTCTACTGCGTGGGCCATCCCATGCTGGCCGCCTACCGCGCCCACAAGTCCGGCCACGCGCTCAACAACCGGCTGCTGCGCAGCCTGCTCTCCCAGGCCGATGCCTGGGAGTACGCCCGTTTCGCGCAGCCGCGCGAGGCGCCTGCGGTTTTCGCCCGGGACTGGCGTCTCGCCTGAGGGCGACGCGTCACCTGCGTCGCCGATGCTCGCGCTGCGTATGCTGGTCATCTTCACCGCTGCTGCGGTGGCCATCTGCGTCGCGGGCTACCTGATCGGCGGCGACCGCATCTGGCTGGGCCGTGCCGTGCGCACGCTGAAGTTCGCGGCTGCGGCGGCACTGGTGTTCTTCGCGGTGCTGCTTCTCGAGCGGCTCGCCTGACCGGCGCCGCAGGCCGAGGGGCCTTGCAGGCCCGTGCGGCGAGGGTGCGTGCCGAAGGCCCTTTCGTGGGCGGCCCCCGGATGCCCGGAACTTCAGCGCGCGTGCCTCAGGAGTGCGGCCAGCGCTGCTTTCAGCGGCCCCTCGGGCGCCTGGCCGGCGAGTTCGGCCAGGCCTGCCAGTGCCGCAGGCGGGATCGGCCCGCGCGGCGGCGCCGAGGGCACGGGGGGCAGATCGCCCACCGGGTGCGTGCGGGCGCGCAGCCGCGTCACGGCCCAGCCGCGTGCCGCCAGCCCGGCCACCAGCCGTGGCTCGAACTGTCGCAGCTTGGCCGCCGCCGCCGCCGAGGGCGTGGCCACCCGCAGCACGCCGTCGCCGTCCAGGCCGAGCACGGTCAGGCCGGGCACTGGCGAGAGGCGGGCGAGCTCGCCCTGCAGGGCGATGGTGCGGGCCGCGCGCTGGGCGAGTTCGCGCGCCACCGGGCTGTCGGTCAGGCAGGCATAGACCTGTCGACTGAGGGCAGAAGGCATGGTCGGGTCAGGATGGACGGGGCGCGGGCGCGGCCGGATGGCTGCTACCCCCGTGCTACCATGACAGGTTAACTTAACCCGGCAGGCCGTGAGGCCGGCACGAGGCTTTCTGCAATGATCCAGGGTTTGCTCACCAAGATCTTCGGCAGCCGCAACGAGCGTGTGCTGAAGCAGTATCGCAAGGCCGTGGCCGAGATCAATGCCCTCGAGCCTTCGATCTCGGCCCTGTCCGATGAGGCCCTGCGCGGCCGCACCGCCGAGTTGCGGGCCCGCGTGGCGGCCGGCGCCACCCTGGATTCGCTGCTGTCCGAGGCCTTCGCGGTGTGCCGCGAGGCAGCGCGCCGCTCGCTGGGCATGCGCCACTTCGATGTCCAGCTGATCGGCGGCATGGTGCTGCACACCGGCCGCATCGCCGAGATGCGCACCGGCGAGGGCAAGACCCTCACCGCCACGCTGGCGGTGTACCTGAACGCGCTGGCCGGCAAGGGCGTGCATGTGGTCACCGTGAACGACTATCTTGCCGCGCGCGATGCCGAGTGGATGGGCAAGGTCTATCGATTCCTGGGCATGAGCGTGGGGGTGATCCTCTCGCAGCAGTCCACCGAGGACAAGAAGCTCGCCTACGCGGCCGACATCACCTACGGCACCAACAACGAGTTCGGCTTCGACTACCTGCGCGACAACATGGAGTATTCCGCCGGTGACCGCCGGCAGCGCGGCCTGTCGTACGCCATTGTCGACGAGGTCGACTCCATCCTGATCGACGAGGCGCGCACCCCGCTGATCATCTCGGGCCAGGCCGAAGACCACACCGAGATGTACCTGCGGATGAACGCGGTGCCGCCGCTGCTCGACGAGATGGCCGCCGAGCCCAAGGCCAACGAGCCCGATCCGCCGGGCGACTACTGGGTCGATCGCAAGAGCCACCAGGTGCACCTCTCGGAGGCCGGCCACGAGAAGGCCGAACGCATCCTGGTGCAGCAGGGCATCCTGGCCGAGGGCGCCAGCCTCTACGACGCCGCCAACATCAGCCTGATGCATCACCTGATGGCCGCGCTGCGCGCCCACACCCTGTTCCTGAAGGACCAGCAGTATGTGGTGCAGGACGGTGAGGTGATCATCGTCGACGAGTTCACCGGCCGGCTCATGGCGGGCCGGCGCTGGAGCGACGGCCTGCACCAGGCGGTCGAGGCCAAGGAAGGGGTGACGATCAACGCCGAGAACCAGACCATGGCGTCGATCACCTTCCAGAACTACTTCCGCATGTACGGCAAGCTCGCCGGCATGACCGGCACGGCCGACACCGAGGCCTACGAGTTCCAGGAGATCTACGGTCTGGAGACTGTGGTCGTACCCACGCACCGCGCCATGATCCGCCAGGATCGCCAGGATCAGGTCTTTCGCACCGCTCAGGAAAAGTACGGCGCCATCCTGGCCGACATTCGCGACTGCCAGCAGCGCGGTCAGCCGGTCCTGGTGGGCACCACCAGCATCGAGAGCTCCGAGCTGCTCTCGGCCATGCTCACCCGCGAGAAGCTGCCGCACCAGGTGCTCAACGCCAAGCAGCATGCCCGCGAGGCCGAGATCGTTGCCCAGGCCGGCCGCCCGAAGATGATCACCATCGCCACCAACATGGCGGGCCGCGGCACCGACATCGTGCTCGGCGGCAATGTCGACAAGCAGGTCGACTTCCTCATCAACGACTCCTCGCTCGACGAGGCCGGACGCGCGGCCCGCGCCACGCAGCTGCGGGGCGAGTGGCAGTCGCTGCACGACCAGGTCATCGCCGCCGGCGGGCTGCACATCATCGGCACCGAGCGCCACGAGTCGCGCCGCATCGACAACCAGCTGCGCGGTCGCTCCGGCCGGCAGGGCGATCCGGGCTCGTCGCGCTTCTACCTGTCGATGGACGATCCGCTGCTCAAGATCTTCGCTGGCGATCGTCTCAAGGCCATCATGGACCGGCTCAAGCTCCCCGAGGGCGAGCCGATCGAGGCCGGCATGGTCACCCGCTCGATCGAGAGCGCGCAGCGCAAGGTCGAGGCCCGCAACTTCGACATCCGCAAGCAGCTGCTCGAGTACGACGATGTGGCCAACGACCAGCGCAAGGTGGTCTATGCCGATCGCAATGCGCTGCTCGACAGCACCGAGTTCGCCGAACGCATCACCGAGCTGCGTCACCGTGTCTTCACCGACCTCTTCCGCCAGCATGTGCCCGAGGGCTCGATCGAGGAGCAGTGGGATCTCGACGGCCTGCAGGCGCAGCTGCACGCCGAGTGGCAGCTCGAGGTGCCGCTGGTGAGCATGGCCGCCGAGGCCTCCGAGGAGGAGCTGCTCGCCGCGGTGCTCAAGGCGGCCGATGCGCTCTATCAGGGCAAGATCGACGCCGTGGGGGCCGAGACCTTCGCCGGCTTCGAGCGCTCGATGCTGTTGCAGACCATCGACCAGCACTGGCGTGAACATCTCTCGGCACTCGACTACCTGCGGCAGGGCATCCACCTGCGCGGCTACGCGCAGAAAAATCCCAAGCAGGAATACAAGCGCGAGGCCTTCGAGCTCTTCAGCCTGATGCAGGAGCGCATCCGCAACGATGTCACCCGGGTGCTCATGACGGTGCGCATCCAGAGCCCCGAGGAAGCGCAGCAGGCCGAGCAGAGCATCGAGCAGGAGCAGGCCCGCAGCCTGGAGCGGGTGAACACCACCCACGCCGATTTCAGCGAGGCCGCGAGCGCCGCCCAGGGTGCCGACCCCGAGTCGATCGCCCTGGCCCTGCAGCAGGCGCCGGTGGCCGACGACCGCGATGTGCCGCAGCCCGTGCGCCGCTTCGGCGCCAAGATCGGCCGCAACGATCCTTGCCCCTGTGGCTCCGGCCGCAAGTACAAGGCCTGCCACGGCCGTCTGGCCTGAGCCTGCCGGGGAGGGGCGCCCGCACCCGCCCCCGCACCCTCAGCCTCAGCCTCAGCCTCAGCCGGGCAGGGGCTCCACCACAAGGCGCTCCGGCCGCTCCACCCACGCGGCGAAGGCCTCGGCCATCGCCGCGCATTCCGCCATGGCGCGGCGCCAGTCGCGCAGCCTGGCATCGTGGTCGGTGTCGTAGCGAAAGAAGTCCTGCCGGTCGGGCAGCTTGCGGTTGGGCAGACGCGCGAGCAGCGTCGGCGAAGGGGTCACCAGCAGCAGGTTGTCCAGCCAGCCGCGGCCGGCGCGGCCCAGGCCGTGCCGTCGCCAGGGCAGGAACTTGTCGAGCCAGCCGGCGGTGACCGCGGGCAGGAAGTGCGGCATCAGCACGATGCCCGGCAGTGCCTGCCAGCGCCAGTGCAGGTGGTAGTCGATCAGACCGCCATCCCAGTAGCGCCCGGCCGGTGCTCCGGCCACGCCGGCCACCGCCTCGGCCACCAGCGGAATGCTGCCCGAGGCAAGCAGGGCGTCCTCGAGGTTGTCGGCCCGCAGGGCCACGCTGCGGCTGTCGAAGGCATCGTCTGGCAAGGCCGGACAGCCGCTGCCGCTGCCGGTCCCATGGCCATGGCCATGACCCGAAGCGCCGCCGACGCTGGCGTCAGTGCGCCCATCGGCGCAGAACACAACCCGCTGCAGGTGGCTGCCGAGATGCGCCCTCGACACCGCATTGGCGAGCGCCGCCCGCCCGAAGGCGATCCGCGCTGGTGCGGATGCCGGCGCCAGCCCGCGCGCGGTGACCACCTGCAGCCGTCGGCCCGGTGCGACGCCGGCAAGAAACGCGGCGGCGTCATGGCCGATGAGCTCGCGGGTCATGTCCCGGCATACCTGCGAGACCAGGGCGGCGGAGGGCTTGCGCGGATAGCGCTGGCCTTCGAGGTAGGCCTGGGCCAGGCGATCGAGCGCGGGCAGGGGCTTGCGCTGCGCGCCGGCGGCCATGCGCCAGGCGCCGATCGAGGCACCCGCCAGCCAGCGCTCGCGCGGACAGTCGGCCAGCCAGTGGCCGAACAGCCAGCGGTCAAGCGGCAGGAGGGCCAGCCCCTTGGGGCCACCGGCGGCGCCAGCCACCGCCGCGATGTCGGCCGGCTTCAGCCCCTGGGCGGCGATGTGGCGCGCGGCCGCCGGGCCCGCCAGCAGACGGATCGGCGCGGGCGCAGCCACGCCGGGCCTCAGCCCGCGGCCGGCCGGGGCCGGGTGTGCAGGCTGTGCATTGCCGCCTCGGTGCGGCCGGCCGCGCAGTCGGTGGCGATGCCGAGCGATCGGTCGAGCTCGGCCTCGATCACCGAGCGTTCGTCGCGGCGCGGCGGATGGAGCACGAAGTCGGCCACCTCCTGCTGCAGATTCAGGGTGCGGGGATGGCCGATGCCCAGGCGCAGTCGCCAGAAGCCAGGCGTGCCGAGCGCGGCCGCGATGTCGCGCAGGCCGTTGTGGCCGGCATGGCCGCCGCCGAGCTTGAGCTTGCTCTGGCCGGGAGGCAGATCGAGCTCGTCGTGCACCACCAGGATCTCTTCGGGCGCGATGCGGTAGAAGCCGGCCAGCGCCGCGACGGCGCGACCGGAACGGTTCATGAAGGTGCCCGGCTTGAGCAGCCAGACCGCGGCGCCGCTCAGACTCACCCGCGCAGTCTCGCCGTGGAACTTGGCCTCACGGGAGAAGCGCCCACCGTGGCGGCGGGCGAGCTCATCCACCCACCAGAACCCGGCGTTGTGGCGGGTATCTTCGTACTCGGGGCCGATGTTGCCCAGGCCGACGATGAGGCGGATGGCGGACATGGGCTCGGTGTCCCCTTGCCCGGCGCGCGGGCTCGGGGCGCGCCGGCCGCCACCTGGGGGCGGCAGCCGGCGGATGCGGCCTTACTTCTTGGCCGGAGCCTTCTTCTCGGCACCCTTCTTGGCGGGGGCGGCGGCAGCGGGCGCAACCTCTTCGGCGGCAGCCGGCACGGACACGGTGATGACCGCCGGGTTCTCGCGGCCACCGAGCACCACCGACACGCCCGAGGGCAGGGCGATGTCACGCACATGCACGGTCTGGCCAACCTGCAGGCTGGTCAGGTCGACGGTGACGAACTCGGGCAGATCGGCCGGCAGGCAGGACACGGTGATCTCGGTGATCACATGGCTGATGATCGCCGCCGAGAGCTTCACCGCCGGGGAGTTCTCCTGGTTGGTGAAGTGCAGCGGCACCTTCAGCACGATCTTCTGATCGGCGGCCACCCGCTGGAAGTCGATGTGCTGGATCAGCGGCTTGTACGGGTGCCATTGCACCGCGCGCAGCAGCACGCGCTCGGCCTTGCCGTCGAGCTCCATGTCGAGGATGGAGGCGTGGAAGGCCTCGACCCGCAGGGCGTGGTAGAGCGGGTTGTGATCGAGTTCGATCATGGTGGGCGTGGCGTTGCCGCCGTACAGAATGCCCGGGACCTTGGCGGCACGGCGCAGGCGGCGGCTCGCACCGGAACCCTGCAGCTGACGCGTGTTGGCGACGACTTTCATCGCGTTCTCCTGAAGAAGCCCCGGGTCCGCGACCAGAACGACGGGGCGTTGCGAATGCCCGACCCGGAAGCCCGGGGCAGGCGCCTGAAAAAGCATGCCGGCATTGCCGGCGGGGCGTTGACGATCAGTCGACGAACAGCGACGACACCGAGTCGGCGCGGTTGATGCGCAGGATGGTCTCGGCCAGCAGCTGCGCGCAGCTCAGCACGCGGATCTTGGTGGACGAGCGCGCGTCCTTGGGCAGCGAGATGGTGTCGGTGACCACCAGCTCATCGAGGGGCGAGTTGGCGATGCGATCGACCGCGCCGCCCGACAGCACCGGATGCGTGCAGTAGGCCAGCACCCGCTGCGCGCCCTGCTGCTTGAGCGCCGCGGCGGCCTTCTCCAGCGTGTTGGCGGTGTCGACCATGTCGTCCATGATGACGCAGGTGCGGCCGCTGACATCGCCGATGATGTTCATGACCTCGGCCACATTGGCCTTGGGGCGGCGCTTGTCGATGATGGCGAGGTCGCAGTCGAGCCGCTTGGCCAGCGCGCGGGCACGCACCACGCCGCCCACATCGGGCGACACCACCATGACATTCTCGAACTGCTGCTTGTGGACATCGGCCAGCAGCAGCGGCGCGGCGTAGATGTTGTCGACCGGGATGTCGAAGAAGCCCTGGATCTGGTCGGCGTGCAGGTCCATGGTGAGCACGCGCTCCACGCCGGCGATCTGCAGCATGTTGGCCACCACCTTGGCGCTGATCGCCACCCGCATCGAGCGCACCCGGCGGTCCTGGCGGGCATAGCCGAAGTAGGGCAGGGCCGCGGTGATGCGGCCGGCCGAGGCGCGCTTGAGCGCGTCGACCATGATCATGACCTCCATCAGGTGGTCATTGGTGGGCGCGCAGGTGGACTGCAGCACGAAGACATCCTTGCCGCGGACGTTCTCGAGGATCTCGACCATGACCTCGCCGTCGGAGAATCGGCCGACGGTGGCCTTGCCCAGGGGCATGTGCAGGTGCGAGGCGACATCGGTCGCCAGCTTGGGATTGGCGTTGCCGGTGAAGATCATCAGCCCTTCGGGCGACAAGGCTTCAGCGTTGCGGCGCGTGGCCTGCTGCATGGCGGATCCGGTGGTCGGTGGCGGAACGGCGAGGCGGAGGGGTTTGGCTGGGGAGGAAGGACTCGAACCCTCGCATGCCGGAATCAAAATCCGGTGCCTTAACCAACTTGGCGACT
Source organism: uncultured bacterium (assembly GCA_903934795.1). Taxonomy (GTDB): domain Bacteria; phylum Pseudomonadota; class Gammaproteobacteria; order Burkholderiales; family Burkholderiaceae_E; genus Quisquiliibacterium. Next base: position 54,127 of record CAIZPE010000145.1, read on the forward strand.
CCCCAACGGTTCTTTGGGGCGGCTGTTGCCGGCGGATGCCTGCTTCAACCACCCGCGCGGGAACCACCGCGCGATCGACTGCTCACTGCTGACGGAAGGCCCATTCGCACAGCGGATGCCGGCCGAGCGACCCGGTGAGCCAGGCCTGACTGCCCGGCGCCGATTCCCCCAGGGCCTGCACCAACCCCCGACCTGCCGACGCGCTGGGCACGGGCACGAAAACACAGGCACCCGAACCGCTCATGCGCACTGCTGCCGGATTGGCGCCTGCCTGAGCCGCTGCCTGCCGCAACTGCCCGAGTGCCTGCGCCACCCGGGGGTAGCGAGCCTCGACCACCGGCTGCAGGTCATTGCGGCCTTCAAGGCCAGACCACTCGCACGAAAGACTGTCGAGTGTAAGGGGTCGGGTATTCCGAGTCAATTCAGGGGCCGAGAACACGCCCGCGGTCGGCACCGCCTGCGCCGGTGCGACCACGACGAAGTGGCGGGCCGGCAGGCGGATTGGCTGCAGTTGCTCGCCGATGCCGGTGCCATAGGCGTTGTGGCCGCGCACGAACACCGGCACGTCGGCGCCCAGGTCGAGCGCCAGTTCGGCCAGTGCGTCGACCGGCCAGTGCAGACCCCAGAGCCGGTTCAGGCCGAGCAGCACGGTGGCCGCGTCGGAGCTGCCGCCGCCCAGGCCGCCGCCCATCGGAATGCGCTTGTCGAGGCCGATGCGCACGCCGAGCCGGCAGCCGCTTGCCTGCGCGAACCGGCGGGCCGCACGAACGGTGAGGTCATCGTCGGCGGGCACGCCGGGAATCTCGCGGTCGCGCTCGATGCGGCCCTCGGGCAGGGTGTCGAGATGGACGGCATCGGCGAGGTCGATCAGCTGGAAGACCGTCTCGAGCAGGTGGTAGCCGTCGTCGCGGCGCCCAGTCACATGCAGGAACAGGTTGAGCTTGGCCGGCGCCGGCAGGTGGCGCAGGGCGCGGATCATGGCCGGCTCCCGCTGCTGCCGACGCGCCCGCCGCCGTCGCCCTTGCCCATGTCGTGCCGCTCGGCCGAGTCGACCAGCAGGCGCAGCTCGACCTGGCTGACCCGTCCGGCCGCGGGCGCCGTGATGCCGCCCTCGGGCCAGCGCAGGGTGAGCCGCTGCGGCCAGCCATCGCGCCAGGCCTCGATGCTGACCCGCCAGCCGGCATCGGTGAAGCTGACCGGATCGGAGCCCGGACCGGCGCGGGCGGCGCCCGGCGAGGTGGGCGCGCCCTGAGGCCCCGCCAGCCAGCGCGAGAGCTCGGCGATCGGGGCGGGCCAGCCGAAAGCCCGCTCGGTGAGCTGGCCGGCGTCGGGGGCCGAGAGCCGCTGGCCGTCGGCGGTGACCAGGCTCGCGCCCTGCGCGCCCAGGGTGGCCACCGCCACGGTCTGGCCCAGGGGCGTGGCGATGGTGAGCTCGCTGCCCGTCGCGGCGATGCGCAGGCTGAAGCCGCCCGCGGCGCGCTGCGCGAGATCGGCGTCGGCGGGCCCGCGCCAGCTCGCCGAGAAGCGGCCGGTGTAGCGGGTTTCGGCGGTGGGTGGTTCGGCCACCGGCGGCGCCGGGGTGGCGCAGGCTCCGAGCAGTGCCGCCGTGCCGGCGGCGGCCAGCACCCCCGCGAGGCTAGAGCGCGACATTGAGCCGGGCCAGCGTGTCTTTCAGGGTGGCGTTGTCGGGTTCGCGCCGGCGGGCCTCGCCCCACAGGGTGCGGGCCTCGTCGGCCCGGCCGAGCTTCCAGAGCACCTCGCCGAGGTGCGCGGCGATTTCGGCCTCGGGGCTCAGGGCGTAGGCGCGGCGCAGGTACTCGGCCGCGCGCTCGGTCTGGCCACGGCGGAACAGCACCCAGCCCATGCTGTCGAGGATGTGCGGGTCATCGGGCAGCAGCTGCAGCGCGCGCTCGATGAGGGCCTGCGCCTCTTCCAGCCGCAGGCCGCGGTCGGCCAGGCTGTAGCCCAGCGCATTGTGGGCATGGGCGTGGTCGGGGCGCGCGCTGATCAGCTTGCGCAGGCTGGCTTCCATGACATCGATGCGGTCGAGCCGCTCGGCCGCCATGGCATGGTCATAGAGCAGGTCGGGGTTGTCGGGCTGCGCGCCGAGGGCCTGGTCGAGTGCCGCGAAGGCCTCGGCGCTGCGGCCGGCCTCGCGCAGCACCTGCGCCTGGGTGGCCACCCGCTGCGCGCGGTCGCGGGGCGTGAGCGGATTGGACTCGGCGAGCAGCGCCAGGGCGGCATCGATGCGGCCGGCACGGGCGGTGAGCAGCGCGCGCCGCAGCAGTGCCTGCCACGCCGCGTCGCCATCGGTGATGCGGGCCAGCCAGTCGATGGCCTCGTCGAACTGCTTGCGTTCCTCGGCCACCTGCGCCAGGAAGGCATAGGCCCCGGCCTTGTCGGATTCGGGCACGCCGGGCTGGGCCACCAGGCGGCGCAGATGGCCGGCGGCGACCTCGGGCTGGCGGGCCTGCTGCGCGAACTGCGCGAGCGAGAACAGGATGGCCGGGTTGTCGGGGCTCTGCCGCAGCGCGCTCTCCATCTCGCGGCGGGCGTCGTCGGTGCGGCCGGCGGCGGCCAGCAGTCGCGCGTACTGGAAGCGGGCCTCGAGCGAAGCGGGCTGGCGCTCGAGGAAGCCGGCCAGCAGGCGCAGCGAGGCCACGCTGTTGCCGCTGCTCTCCTGGAGCAGCCGCGCCGCGGTGAGGGCCAGGCGCTCATCGTCGGGCCGCAGCGCGTAGGCCCTGCCCGCCTCCTGGGCGGCGCGCTCGGCGAGGCCGGCCGCCTGCGCCAGACCGGCGAGGGCCAGCCGGGCCTCCGGCAGTTGCGCATCGGCCGCGGCGAGTTCATCGAGCAGGGCCAGCGCGGCGGTCTTGTCCGGCGCGCGCACCAGGGCGCGCTGCAGTTGCGCGTAGGCTTCGGGCAGATCGCCGCCGGCGCGCGCGCGAGCCAGCCGGGCGCCGACCAGGGGCCGGGCCTCGGTCAGCCGGCCGGTGGAGATCAGCAGGGTCTCGAGCGTCTGGGTGGCAACCGGCGAGGCGGGCGCGAGTTCCCGCCACAGGCGGGCCGCCTGCAGGGCGCGGTCGAGGGAGCGTTCGGTGAGCGCGAACTCGGTGGCGCGCTGGGCCAGCCGGGGATCGCGGGTCTTGCGGGCGAGAGAGAGGTAGGTGGCGGTGGCGCTGCCGATCTGCCCGCGCTGGGCGGCGATTTCGGAGGCGAGCAGCTGGAAGACGATGTCGGCGGTGAGCTCCACGCCAGGCGGGGCGGTCGTCGCAGTGCCCGCCTTCTCGGCCACGGCGGGCATCGGCAGGGCGCAGAGCAGCAGGAGGGCGGAGGCGGCCAGTCGGGCGAGTGGCCGCGGCGCGCGGCGGCGGGGACCGCGGCCCTGGGCGCCGCGCGTCGTTGGGAGCGGCTTCATGAATCGATCTTAGGTTCAATTACACTCGGCGGCAACCAAGCCCATGCCTGAACTCCCCGAAGTCGAAGTCGTTGCCCGCGGCCTGCGCGCCCGCGTTCTCGGGCATACCGTGCGCGGTGCCGAACTGCGCGCCAGCGCCCTGCGCTGGCCGCTGCCCCAGGACCTGTCCGGTCTGCTGGCCGGACGCCGTGTCGAGCGCATCGACCGGCGCGGCAAGTACCTGCTGCTGCACTTCGGCCACGGTGTGCTCATCCTGCACCTGGGCATGTCGGGCAGCCTGCGCTTCCTCGAGCACTGGGAGCCGCCGCAGCGCCACGACCATGTCGACATCGGCTTCGGGCACGGCTGGCTGCGTCTGCACGACCCGCGCCGTTTCGGCGCACTGCTCTGGCACGAGGCCGCGAAGGGCCCGGTCGCCGCGCATCCGCTGCTCGCCCGCCTGGGCGTGGAGCCGCTGGAGGGCGGCTTCGATGGCGCGCTCCTGCACGGAGGCTGCCGCGGGCGCCGGGTGGCCATCAAGCAGCTGCTGCTGGCCGGGCAGGTGGTGGTCGGCGTGGGCAACATCTATGCTTCCGAGAGCCTGTTTCGGGCCGGCATCCGGCCCACCACCCGCGCCGCGCGCCTGTCGGCGGGGCGCTGCGAGGCGCTGGCGCAGGCGATCCGGGCCACCCTGGCCCTGGCCATCGAGCGCGGCGGCAGCACGCTGCGCGACTTCACCGGCGCCGACGGCCAGAGCGGATACTTCCAGCTCGAGTGCCTGGTCTACGGTCGCCAGGGCGAGCCTTGCCGGCGCTGTGGCACGCCGATCCGCATGGCGCACCATCAGCAGCGGGCCACCTACTGGTGCCCGGGCTGCCAGCGCTGAGGCGTCCCGCCGCGTGAGCGCCTTCGCCGGTCGGGTGATCGCGTGGCAGCGCAGCCATGGCCGGCATGACCTGCCCTGGCAGGCCAGCCGCGACCCCTATCGGATCTGGCTGTCCGAGGTCATGCTGCAGCAGACCCAGGTGGCCACGGTGATTCCGTATTACCAGCGCTTCCTGGCGGCCTTCCCTGATGTGGCCAGCCTCGCCGCCGCGCCGGCCGAGCAGGTGCTCGCCCTCTGGAGCGGGCTGGGCTATTACCGCCGCGCCCGGCATCTGCACCGGGCCGCGCTCGAGGTCATGGTCCGCTTCGGCGGGACGATGCCCACCGACCCCGAGCTGCTGGTCAGCCTGCCCGGCATCGGCCGATCCACGGCGGCCGCGATCGCGGTCTTCTCGGGGGGCGCGCGTGCGGCCATCCTCGATGGCAATGTGAAGCGGGTGTTCCTGCGGCATGGGGCGATCGACGGCGATCCCGCCTCGGGCGCGGTGCTCGAGCGGCTCTGGGCGCTGGCGCAGGCGCGGCTGCCCGCCACCGGACTGCCGGCCTATACCCAGGGGCTGATGGACCTCGGCGCGACGGTGTGCACCCGCAGCCGTCCGGCCTGCGATCGCTGTCCGCTGGCCGCCGACTGTCAGGCGCTGGCGAGCGGCCAGCCGACCGCCTGGCCGCAGCCGCGCAAGCCTCGGGCGGTGCCACGACGCGACCTGCCGCTGTTGCTGATCCTGCGCGGTGACGCGGTGCTGCTGCAGCGTCGCCCCGAGCAGGGCATCTGGGGCGGGCTGTGGTGCCCGCCGGTGTGTCCGCAGCCGCCGACCTCGGCATCCCAGGCGCTGGCGGCGGCGATCGGCCTGCTGGCCGATGCCGGCGAGGTCGATGCGATTGACGCCGATGCGATTGACGCCGATGCCGGTCACGACGAGCGCGCCGGCGACGCTGGCGCCGGCGCGCGCACCGTGACCGCCGAGCGCGGAACGGCGCAGGCGCTGCCGGGTTTCGAGCACGCGCTGACCCATTTCCGGCTGGTGATCGCGCCCTGGCGGGTGGACCTGCCGCTGACCCGCGCGCGCGCGCTGCCCACGACGGCTGCGGTGAGCACGAGCCCGCCGCCGACAACGGCCGCCGACTGGCGATGGTGGCCCCTGAGCGCCTGCGCCGACGCGGCACTGCCCGTGCCGGCCCGGCGCCTGCTGGCCTCGCTCAGGCCGCCCGGAGGGTCACCCGAGGGATCCTGATCCGGCAGCCGGTGGCCAGCCGCGACCGCCGGCGGCCGCGGCTCAGATCACCTGGCGCTGTGCCAGGAACTGATGCACCAGCGACAGCCGCATCAGCGGATCGGGCAGGGCCATGAGCCGGTGCCGCGTGCCCGGCGGGATGGGCAGAAACTCGCACAGCCGGTTGGCCACCCAGCCCGCATCCTCATGGCGCAGCGGCTCGGCCACCATCTGCCGCATGGTGTCGGTCTCGCGCGCCACCAGGTCGTCGACAATGCGGCGCACCAGCTGCGGCAGCACCGCGAACTCCGCCGGCACCGGCGCGGCCGGATCGGGGTCGATCAGGCGCACGCGGGCGCGGACCAGTCCGTCCTTCTGCAGATGCCGCTCGAGCACCTCGAAGCGCTGCCCGCCCACGCAGCGGATGCGCAGCACGCCGAGCTGCTCCATGTCCCACTCGCGGATCTGCGCCAGGCAGCCGATGGTCTCGTGCTCGGCCGGTTCGCCGACCTCGCCGCCGCGCGTGATCAGGCACACGCCGAAGGCAGATTCGGTGCGCAGGCAGGCCTTGACCATGTCCATGTAGCGGGCCTCGAAGATGCGCAGCGGCAGCACGCCCTCCGGAAACAGCACGCTGCCCAGGGGAAAGATCGGCAGGTCGGCGATGAGGCCGTTGCCGTCGTGGTCTGCGCTCATGCCACCAGCCGGCGCTGGGCCAGCGACCGATGCCGCACCAGCACATGCTCGGTGCGGCGGAAGCGGTGGGCGAGCTCCTTCACGCACCACACCGAGCGGTGCTGGCCGCCGGTGCAGCCCACCGCCACGGTCAGGTAGCTGCGGTGCTCCTGGATGTAGAACGGCAGCCAGGTGCGCAGGAAGCCCTCGATATGCTCGACGAAGCGCAGCACCGAGGGGATCTCGCGCAGATAGGCGTCCACCGGCGCATCCAGCCCGGTGAGCGGGCGCAGCTCGGTGTCGTAGTACGGGTTGGGCAGGCAGCGCGCATCGAAGGCGAGATCGGCGTCGAGCGGCACGCCCTGCTTGTAGGCGAAGGATTCGAAGAGCAGCGTGAGCGGCGCGCGCCCCGCACCCACCGCCTCGCGCACCCACTGGCGCAGCACATTCGGGTGCAGATCGGTGGTGTCGATGGCCAGGCCGACATCCTCGAGCACCGCCATCACCTCGCGTTCGCGTTCGATGGCCTCCACCAGGGTGCCGCGCTCGGCCGGCTCGGCGGCCTGCATGGTCATGGGATGGCGCCGACGCGTCTCGGCGTAGCGCTGCACCAGCGTGGCCGTGCCGGCATTCAGGAACAGGGTCTTGACATCGTGCCCCAGGCTGGCGAGCCGCGGCACATTGGCCCGCAGCTCGCTCACCGACTCGCCGCTGCGGGCGTCGATCGCCACCGCCACGCGCTCGTGCCCGGCGCCGGCGAGCGACGCGATCACCTCCTGCAGGAAGCGCACCGGCAGGTTGTCGACGCAGAAGAAGCCGTCGTCCTCGAGCACATTGAGCGCGATCGACTTGCCGGAGCCGGAGATGCCGGTGATCAGAACGACGCGCATCGCGGGATTCAGGCCTGGCCGCCCTGCTCGATCATCTGGTGCTGACGCTCGACGAACTCGCGGGTGGTGTCGATGCCGCGCAGCGACAGCACCGTGCTGCGCACCGCCGCCTCGGTGAGCACTGCCATGTTGCGGCCGGCCGCCACCGGGATGACCACCTTGCGCACCGCCAGGCCGAGGATGTCCTGGGTGAGCGCCTCGAGGGGCAGCCGCTCGTACTCGTTCTCCATGGTGCTGCGCCGGACCAGATGCACGATCAGCTTGAGCCGCATCTTCCGGCGGATGGAGGTCTCGCCGAAGATGGTGCGGATGTCGAGCAGGCCCAGGCCGCGCACCTCGAGCATGTTGCGCAGCAGCGGCGGGCAGCTGCCTTCGACGGCGTTGTGCGCGATGCGCTTGAAGTCGACCACATCGTCGGCGATCAGGCCGTGGCCGCGGCTGATGAGCTCGAGCGCGAGCTCGCTCTTGCCCAGGCCCGACTCGCCGGAGATCAGGACGCCCAGGCCGAGCACGTCCATGAACACGCCGTGCATCGAGGTGCTGTCGCCGGTGGCCTTGCCCAGCCAGCTGCGCAGCGTGTCGATGATGCGCGCGCCGGGCAGCCCCGAGGACAGCAGCGGCAGGTTGGCGGCCCGGCAGCGGCTGACCAGGCCAGGATCGGGCTCGATGCCCTCGCTCACGATGACCGCCGGCGGGTTGCCGCTGACCACATCGTCGAGGATGGCCCGGCGCCGGGACTCGTCGAGGTGCAGGTAGTACGCGGTCTCGGCCTGGCCGAAGACATGCATGCGCGAGGGGTGGATCAGGTTCAGGTAGCCAAGCAGGTCGGCCGGCGCGGCGCGGGTGGGCGCGATGTCCCGGCTGCCGCCGGCCTCGCCGGCGATCCAGCGCAGCTGCAAGGCCTCACGGTTGGCCTCGAACATCTGGCGGACCGTGACGGTCATGGTCGCGGGCTCAGGCCGCCGGCCGGTAGGGTGCCCAGCCGGCCAGGGTGCGGTGCATCTGGGCGGGGTCGTCGCAGGCCACCAGGCTGTCGCGCACGGCGCGGTCGGACAGCAGCTCGGCGAGCTCGGAGAGCAGTTCGAGGTGCTCCTCGGTGGCATGCTCGGGCACCAGCAGGAACACCAGCAGGCGCACCGGCTGGCCATCGGGCGCATCGAAGGGGATGGGTTCGGCCAGACGCACGACTGCCGCCACCGCTTCCTTCAGGCCCTTGATGCGGCCGTGCGGAATGGCCACGCCCTCGCCCAGGCCGGTGGAGCCGAGCCGTTCGCGGGCGAAGAGAGAGTCGAAGACCTTGCCGCGCTCGATGGCCTGGTTGTTCTCGAACAGCAGCCCGGCCTGCTCGAACAGGCGCTTCTTGCTGGTGACCGAGAGGTTGGTCACGACATTGGTGGGCGGGAGCAGGCGGGCGAGTCGGCTCATCGGACGCGGCAACCGGGAACGACGACCTGCAGGCCGTCCGGATGCCCCGGAATTCGGTGATGGAGCGATTGATTATAGGTAGGGCGTCGGGGCTTGGGCGGACTTTTTTGCGCGGCGCACAAGAAAAAGCCCGGCAAGCCGGGCTGAGGTTTCGCAATGCAGGAAAATCAGGCGACCGGTGCGTACTTCATGGCGTCATGGCCATGGCCGGTGGTCTTGTCCTTGTGCTTGAGGATCTGCCGGTCGAGCTTGTCGGCCAGGCTGTCGATCGCGGCGTACAGATCCTGGTCGGTGGACTCGGCAAAGATGTCCCGGCCGGGCACATGGATGCTCACTTCGGCCTTCTGGGCCAGCTTGTCGACGCTGAGGAACACCTTGACATCGATGACCCGGTCGAAGTGCCGGGTGATGCGCTCGAGCTTGAGCAGCAGGTAGTCGCGGATGGCGGGGGTGACTTCGAGGTGGTGACCGCTGATCGACAGGTTCATGGCGCCTCCAGAGGTGGCCCGACGATGATCGGGCCGGGTTGACAACCAGTGGGACGCGCGGCGCCGGGCCGAGACGAGGACTTGCGAGCGGCGTGCCGGTCAGAGCACCTTGCGCTGGGCGACCGGCGCGATCTGCAGGGACTCGCGGTACTTGGCCACCGTGCGTCTTGCCACCACGATACCCTGCTCGCCGAGCATGTCGGCCAACCGGCTGTCGGAAAGGGGCTGCTGCGGATCCTCGGCGGCCACCAGCTGGCGGATGAGCGCGCGGATGGCGGTGCTCGAGGCCGCGCCCCCGGCCTCGGTGGCCACATGGCTGCCGAAGAAGTACTTCAGCTCGAAGGTGCCCGAGGGCGTGAGCATGAATTTCTGGGTGGTGACCCGCGAGACGGTGGACTCGTGCAGACCGAGCTCCTCGGCGATCTCGCGCAGCACCAGCGGACGCATCGCCACCTCGCCATGCGAGAAGAAGGCCTTCTGGCGTTCGACGATCGCCTGCGACACCCGCAGGATGGTGTCGAAGCGCTGCTGGACATTCTTGATCAGCCAGCGCGCCTCCTGCAGCTGCGCGCCCAGGCCGCCGGCCCCGGCGCCGCGGTTGCGGCGCAGGATCTGTGCGTACATGTCGTTGATGCGCAGCTTGGGCAGCACATCGGGGTTCAGCGCGGCGGTCCAGCCGGCGCGGGTGCGACGCACCACCACATCGGGAATCACATAGGTGGGTTCGTCGATCGAGAAGGCCGCACCCGGCCGCGGATTGAGGCTGCGGATCAGGGCCTGGGCCTCGCGCAGCGCCGCGTCGTCGCAGTGCAGCAGCCGCTTGATGCGGGCGAAGTCCTTGGCCGCCAGCAAGGCGAGGTGGTGCTCGATCAGGGCGCGGGCGAGCGCGAAGACCTCGGCACTGGCCCGCCCCGGCTGCTCGGCGCGCAGGGCGGCGAGCTGCAGACGCAGGCTCTCGGCGAGGTCGCGGGCGCCCACCCCTGCGGGGTCGAAGCTCTGCAACAGGGTGAGCGCCGCGTGCAGCTGGTCGGGGTCGATCTCGAGCTCGGCCGGCAGGATGGCCGCGATTTCCTCGAGGCTGCCGTCGAGCAGGCCGTCGTCGGTGAGGTTGTCGATCAGCAGTTCGACCAGCGCCCGGTCGAGCCGGCTGCACTGGGTGGCGGCGAGCTGACCGGCAAGGTGGTCGCGCAGGGTGCGGCCGGTGGCCGCGAGCTGCGGCATCGCGCGGTCGTCGTTCTCATCGTCGCCGGCCGCGCTGCCGCTGCCCGACCAGTCGCCGCCGCGCTCGGCATCGTCGAAGCTCCCGCCGTCACCGCCGCCGTCGGTACCCTCGGCGCCGGCCCGTTCGGTCTCGCCGCCGCCCGCCTCGCGGCGTTCGCCCTCGTGGCCGGATTCGCCCTGGCCGCCGCCCTCGCCCGCACTGCGCGAGGCCGCGAGGCTGCCGCCCGCGTCGAGCCGGATGGCGCCCACCAGCGGGTCGTCCAGGCGCTCGAGCAGCGGGTTGTCGGCCAGAATCTGGTCGAGCTCCTGGTTGAGTTCGAGCGTGGACAACTGCAGCAGCCGGATCGACTGCTGCAGCTGGGGCGTCAGCGCGAGGTGCTGGCTGAGCTTGAGCTGGAGCGAGGTCTTCAAGGGGAGGATGGGGCTCGAACAGGGCGGCCGGCAAGCCCGGCGACGCCGGACCTTACATCCGGAAGTGTTCGCCCAGATAGACGCGGCGGACGCTTTCGTCGGCGATGATCTCGTCGGGCCGGCCGGAAGCAAGAACAGTACCCGCGTTGATGATATACGCCCGATCGCAAATGCCAAGCGTCTCGCGCACGTTGTGATCGGTGATCAGCACGCCGATGCCACGCTCCTTGAGGAAGCGCACGATCCGCTGGATCTCGATCACCGCGATCGGATCGACGCCCGCGAAGGGCTCGTCGAGCAGGATGAAGCGCGGGGAGTTGGCCAGCGCCCGGGCGATCTCGACCCGGCGCCGCTCGCCGCCCGACAGCGACACCGCCGGGTTGCCCCGCAGATGGGTGATCTGCAGATCGGCCAGCAGGGCCTCGAGCCGGCTGGCGATCTCGGTGGCCGGCAGCGGCCCGCCCTGGGCGGCCGGCTGCAGCTCGAGCACTGCCCGGATGTTCTCCTCGACCGACATCTTGCGGAACACCGAGGCTTCCTGCGGCAGGTAGGACAGCCCGATGCGGGCCCGGCGATGGATGGGCAGCCGGCCGATGGGCCGGCCGTCGAGCTCGATGACCCCGGCATCAGAGGGCACCAGGCCCACGATCATGTAGAAGCAGGTGGTCTTGCCCGCGCCGTTGGGTCCGAGCAGGCCGACCACCTCGCCGCTGCGCACCTCGAGGGACACATCGCGCACCACCTGCCGGCCGTGATAGGCCTTCATGAGGTGGCTGATGGTCAGCCTCGATCCGGCGGCCGGTCCGGGGGGCAGCCCCGTGCCCTCGGTGATCGCCGCCATCAGGGGCGGGCCTGGGCCGGCGTGTTGGCCGGCTTCAGCGGCACGGACGGGCCGGCCGGCGCACCACCGGCTCCCGTCTCGGTGCGGGGCTGGATCACCAGCCGCACCCGGCCGCCTGGGTTGTCGGCGGTGGCCCCACGGCTGCCGCCATCGACCGAGACCTGCTCGCTGCGGCCGTCGTAGACGATCAGGCTGCCGTGGACCTCGTCGGTGATCCGGTCCTGCTCCAGGCGCCTGAGCTGGGCCCGGTCGATCAGGCGGACCACCTCGGCCTTGCCGTCGTAGTCGAGCTGCTGCGCGCGGCCGTGCACGAACTGGTCGAGACCGTCGCGCTTCTGGCGGAAAGTGGCCGGGTTGCCGAAGGCGCTGCCGTGCTGGTAGCCCTCGGGATCCTGGCGCATCACCAGCCGATCGGCGCGGATCACCAGTGTGCCGCGGGTGAGCACCACATTGCCGGTGAAGACCGTGGTCTGGCGGACATCGTCGTGGCGCAGGCTGTCGGCCTCGACCTGGGTGGGGCGCTCGCGGTCGGCCCGCTCGGCGCCGGCGGTACCGCCCACGAGCAGACCGAAGGCCAGCGCCAGCACGCGCCAGAGGGCGAGGGTGGGAGATGCGGGGATCATGGGGAGGACGCCTGCCGGGGGGACTGGCCGGCGCCCGTGCCGGGCGGCCAGTGGACCTGCACCCGTTCGCTCAGCTGCAGGGTGCCCTGGCGATTATCGAATTCCATGCCGACACCGGTCAACACGGCGCCGCCGCGCTCGATGCGGACCGGCAGGTCGGTGCGCGCCGTCTCGGTCTCGGAGAACACCAGCAGGGCCTCGGTGCTCAGGCGCAGCGCGGGCGCCTCGGGGCCGGCCTCGCGCACCACCCTGACCTCGTCCTTCAGCAGCGTCTGCTCGCCTCGGCCGGTGGTGCGGCCCTCGCGGGCGGTGAGCGTGACCCGCGGCCGGGTCGGGTCCAGGCTCACCAGGCGGGGCCGGGTGAATTCGCTGCTGTCGTCGTCGGGGAAGTGCACCGCCCGCTCGGCCCACAGCCGGAAGGTGGGCTCGCCCTGCCGGTCGGTGCGGGTGAGCGAGAAGCGTTCGACGAAGTAGTCGGGTTCGTGGGCCGGGGGCCGGGCGCCGGCGGCCGGGTCGTCGCGGCGGGCGAGCTCGGTGAGGTAGTAGCTGTAGGCGGTCAGCCCGGCGAGCAGTGCGATCGACACCGCGGCCGCGACCCGGTCCTGGCGCAGGGCGGGCATGGCGGCGCGCTCAGCCGGGGGTGCCGGCGGGCCGGCCATCGCCGCTCGCCGCGCCACCGTGAGACGCCGGACCGCTGGCGTGCGCCGCATCGCCACCAGGCGCAGGCGCCAGCGCCCCGGGGGAATCGGCCTGGTCGAGCCAGCGCTGAAGCTGGGCGTCGCGAAGGCCGCATCGGGCCAGCCACCAGTCGGCGAACTCGCGCACCGCGCCGTGGCCGCCCGGGCGGCTGGCCACCCAGTCGGCGCGCTCGCGCACCTCGGGGTCGGCGTCGGCGGGCGCCAGCGCGAGGCCGGCCAGCCGCATGGCCGGCAGGTCGGGCCAGTCGTCGCCCATGAACGCGGCCTGAGCGGTGCCGATGCCGAGTTCGGCGCACAGCTCGCGCAGCGCCTGCGCCTTGTCGGACACCGACTGGCGCACATGGACGATGCCGAGCTCGGCGGCGCGGCGCTCGACGATCGCCGAGTGCCGGCCGGTGATGATCGCGATCTGCAGGCCAGCCCCGCGCAGCAGGGCCAGACCGAAACCGTCTCGCACCGAGAAGGCCTTCATGGCCTCGCCCTGCGGGCCGATCAGGATCGCGCCGTCGGTGAGCGTGCCATCGACATCGAGGGCGAGCAGGCGCAGCCCGGGGGCGCTGTCGCGCGCGGGCCGACGCGCGCCGGCGGTGGTGGCGGCCGGGCTCATCAGACGATCTTGGCGGCCAGCAGATCGTGGATCTGCAGTGCCCCCACCAGCCGCCCGTCATCCTCGAGCACCAGCAGCTGCGTGATGCGCCGCGACTCCATCAGGCGCACCGCCTCGGCGGCCAGCGCGCGCGGCCCGATGCGGGCAGGCTGCCGGGTCATGACCTCATCGACGGCAAGCGCACGGATGTCCCCGCCGCGCTCGAGCAGCCGGCGCAGGTCGCCGTCGGTGAACACGCCCAGCGCCAGGCCCTGCCCGTCGACCACCGCGACCATGCCCATGCGCTTGCGCGAGATCTCCAGGATGGCGTCGCCCAGCCGCGCGCCGCTGCGTACCGTGGGCAGCGCCTCACCCTGGCGCATGACATCGGACACCAGGGTGAGCAGGCGCCGGCCCAGGGCGCCGCCCGGATGCGAGGAGGCGAAGTCCTCGGCATCGAAACCGCGGGCCTCGAGCAGGGCCACCGCCAGGGCGTCGCCCAGCGCCATGGCGGCGGTGGTGCTGGCCGTGGGCGCGAGGTTGAGCGGGCAGGCCTCGCGCGCCACGCCCGCGTCGAGGTGGGCGTCGGCCAGCATCGCCAGCCGCGAGCCGGGATCGCCGGTCATGGCGATCAGCCGTGCGCCACGACGCTTGACCAGCGGCACGATCGCCAGCAGCTCCTCGGTGCTGCCGGAGTTGGACAGCGCCAGCACCACATCCTCGGCGATGACCATGCCGAGATCGCCGTGGCTGGCCTCGGCCGGGTGCATGAAGAAGGCGGGGGTGCCGGTGGAGGCCAGCGTGGCGGCGATCTTGCGCCCGACATGGCCCGACTTGCCGATGCCGCTCACCACCACCCGGCCGGTGCAGGCGAGGATGATCGCGCAGGCCCGGGCGAAGTCCTCGCCCAGACGCGCCGGCAGCGCGGCCACCGCCTCGGCCTCGATCTGCAGCACCTCGCGGGCACGCGCCACCAGCGAGGCGCCGTCCGCCGGACCATGACCTGCCGATAGAATGGGGCGGTTCATCCGGACGAGTATATCGGCATCGTCCTGCGCGTCCCGCGCGCCCCCGGAGCCCCCGCGTGCTGTCCTCGCTTGAACTCGCCCTGGTGCTGCTTGCCGCCTCCGTGGTCGCGGTGGTGCTGCTGCGCCGCCTGGGCCTGCCGCCGCTGGTGGCCTATCTTGCGGTGGGCACGCTGCTCGGCCCGCATGCGGCCGGCCTCACCGGCGATCCGCAGGCCGTGGCCCATGCCGGCGAGCTCGGCGTGGTGTTCCTGATGTTCACCCTCGGACTGGAGTTCAATCTCGCCAAGCTCGGCGCCATGCGCCGGCTGGTGTTCGGCCTGGGCGCGGCGCAGGTCGGCGGCACCATGGCGCTGGCCATGCTGCTGCTGCTGGCCGCCCCGGCGGCGCTGGTCGGCTGGCTGCTCGGCGAGGGCATCGACTGGCGGGCTGCGCTCGCCCTGGCCGGGGCTGCCGCGATGTCGTCCACCGCCATGGTGGTGAAGCTGCTCGCCGACAAGCGCGAGCTCGAGACCGACCACGGCCGGCGGGTGTTCAGCGTGCTGCTGTTCCAGGACCTCGCCGTGATCCCCCTGCTGATCATCATTCCGGCGCTGGCTGCGGGCGGCGATGGCTGGATGTATTCGGTGGGCAAGGCCGCGCTGATCGCCTCGGTGCTGCTGGTGCTGATGTTCCGCTTCGGGCCGCGCCTGATGCGCCGCTGGTTCAACCTGGTGGCCCGCCAGCGCTCCCACGAGCTCTTCACGCTCAATGTGCTGCTGGCCACGCTGCTCTTCGCCTGGCTGGCCCGCAAGGCCGGCCTGTCGATGGAGCTGGGCGCCTTCGTGGCCGGCATGCTGATCGCCGAGACCGAGTTCCGCTACCAGGTCGAGGAGGACATCAAGCCCTTCCGCGATGTGCTGCTCGGCCTGTTCTTCGTGGCCATCGGCTCGCAGCTCGACCTGCGGGTGCTGGTGCAGGCCTGGCCCCAGGTGCTGGCGCTCACGGCCGTGCCGGTGCTGCTCAAGTTCGCGGTCACCGCCGCGCTCACCCGGGCGCTGGGTGCCAACACCGGCGTCTCGGTGCGCACCGGCATCTGGCTGGCCCAGGCCGGCGAATTCGGCTTCGTGCTGCTGGCGCTGGCCGGCTCCGTGGGGCTGCTCGCCAGCGAGTCGCTGCAGCCCATCCTCGCGGCCATGCTGCTGTCCCTGCTGATCAGCCCGCTGCTGATCGAGCAGGCCAACCGCATCGCGCTGCGGGTCTCGGCCCAGGAGTGGCTGCAGCGCTCGCTGCAGCTGCAGACCATCGCCAGCCGCAGCCTGGCCCGCGACCGCCATGTGATCGTCTGCGGCTTCGGTCGCTGCGGCCAGGCCCTGGCCCATGTGCTCGAGGCGGAGTCGGTCGCCTATGTGGCCCTCGACCTCGACCCCGACCGGGTGCGCCAGGCCGCCGGCAGTGGCGAATCGGTGGTCTACGGCGACGGCTCGCGGCGCGAGACCCTGCTGGCGGCCGGTCTGCACCGGGCCCGCGCCCTGGCGATCACCTTCGACGACACCGGGGCGGCGTTGCGCATCCTGCATCTGGCCCGCGAACTCGCCCCGCAGATCCCCATCCTCGTGCGCACCTCCCATGAAGCCGACATCGAGCGCCTGCGCGCGGCCGGGGCCACCGAGGTGGTGCCCGAGATTGTCGAGGGCAGCCTGATGCTGGCCTCGCACGCGCTGGCGCTGGCCGGCGTGCCGATGGGCCGGGTGCTGCGCCGGGTGCGCGATGTGCGGGCCCACCGCTACTCGCTGCTGCAAGGCTTCTTCCACGGCGCCGACGACTCGGGTGAGGATGCCATCGAAGATGCCCAGATCCACCTGCGCGCGATCGTGCTCGCCACCGACAGCCCGGCCTGCGGTCGCGCGCTGGGCGGCTTCGCCCTGGGTGGCGCCCGGGTCAGCGCGGTGGTGCGCGGTGGCCGGCGCATCGTCGACCCGGCCGCCGACCTCAGCCTGGCCGCCGGCGACACCGTGGTCATCGCCGGCACCCTCGAGCAGATCGGCGAGGCCCAGGGCTGGTTCGACGGCCGCTAGCGGGCCCGCACACGGGCCTTTGCGGCGTTCCGCGCCCCACAGGTTTAGAATGCAGGGTTTCGTCCAGCGTAACCGGCACCGCCTTGGCCCAGGATTTCCTCACCCTCGATGACGTCAGGTTCGGTTACCGCGACCGGACCATCCTCGACGGCGTCTCGCTGCGATTCGAGCGCGGCCGGGTGGTGGCGCTCATCGGCGGCTCGGGCTCGGGCAAGACCACCATCCTGCGGCTGATCGGCGGGCTGCTCAAGCCGCGCTCGGGCGCGGTCACCTTCGAGGGGCAGGTGCTGCACTCGCTGTCTCGTGACGGCCTGTACGCCGCGCGGCGGCGCATGGGGCTGCTCTACCAGTTCGGCGCGCTGTTCACCGACCTCTCCGTCTTCGAGAACGTGGCGTTTCCGCTGCGCGAGCACACCCAGCTGCCCGAGCACCTCATCCGCGACCTGGTCCTGCTCAAGCTCAACGCGGTGGGCCTGCGCGGCGTGGCCCACTACCAGACCTCGCAGCTCTCGGGCGGCATGGCGCGCCGCGTGGCGCTGGCGCGGGCCATCGCGCTCGATCCGCCGCTCATCATGTACGACGAGCCCTTCGCCGGGCTCGATCCGATCTCGCTCGCCACGGTGGCGCAGCTCATCCGCCAGCTCAACGACGCCCTGCATGTCGCCTCCATCCTGGTGTCGCACGACATCAAGGACGCGTTCGCGATCGCCGACTATGTCTATCTGCTGGCCTCCGGCCGCATCGCCGCGCAGGGCACCCCTGACGAGATGCGCGCCTCCACCGATCCCACCGTGCGCCAGTTCCTCGACGGCGACATCGACGGCCCGGTGGCCTTCCACCATGCCAGCCGCCGCAGCCTGGCCCAGGACCTGGGGATCGAGCCATGAGCGCCGGCTTCAACCCCGCGCGTCGGGCGCTCGACGCGGTCGCCTCGGTCGGCTACGGCGCGCGCTTCTTCCTGAGGCTGTGCGGGCTGGGGCTGCTCGCGCTGCGCCGGCCGCGTCTGGTGATCGACCAGATCCACTTCATCGGCAACTATTCCCTGTCGATCATCCTGGTGTCGGGCCTGCTGATCGGCTTCGTGCTCGGCCTGCAGGGCTACTACACGCTGCGTCGCTACGGTTCCGAGGAGGCGCTCGGCCTGCTGGTCACGCTCTCGCTGGTGCGTGAACTCGGCCCGGTGGTCACCGCGCTGCTGTTCGCCGGCCGCGCCGGCACCTCGCTCACCGCCGAGGTCGGGCTCATGAAGGCCGGTGAGCAGATCGACGCCATGCAGATGATGGCGGTCGACCCGGTGGCCCGGGTGCTGGCACCGCGCTTCCTCGCTGCGGTGATCTGCATGCCGCTGCTCGCGGCGCTGTTCTCGTCCATGGGCGTGCTCGGTGGCTACCTGGTCGGCGTCGAGATGATCGGCGTCGATGCCGGCTCGTTCTGGTCGCAGATGCAGGGCGGCGTCGACTGGCTGCTCGATGTCGGCAACGGCGTGGTCAAGAGCATCGTCTTCGGTTTCACCGTGGCCTTCGTGGCGCTGTTCGTCGGCTTCGAGGCCGACCCCACCCCCGAGGGGGTGTCGCGAGCCACCACCACCACCGTGGTGGTCGCCTCGCTGGCCATCCTCGGCCTGGACTTCATCCTCACCGCGCTGATGTTCAGCACCACCTAGGGCGCAGGGAGCAACCGCACATGAATCGCAACTTCTCGGTCGACATCATGGTCGGCCTGTTCGTCGTCCTCGGCTTCTGCGCGCTGGTGTTCCTGGCCATGCGGGCCGGCAACATGAACGCCGCCATCGGCCTGTCCGACACCTACCAGGTCAAGGCCCGCTTCGACAACATCGGCGGACTCAAGCCGCGTGCGGCGGTTCGCAGCGCCGGGGTGGTGGTCGGCCGGGTCACGGCCATCCGCTTCAACGACAAGACCTACCAGGCCGAGGTGCTCATGGCGCTCGATGGCCGCTACCGCTTCCCCAAGGACAGCTCGGCCAAGATCATGACCTCGGGCCTGCTCGGCGAGCAGTACATCGGCCTGGAGCCGGGCGGCGATGCCGCCATGGTCGAGCCCGACGGCATGATCAGCATGACCCAGTCGGCGGTGGTGCTCGAGAACCTGATCGGCCAGTTCCTCTACGGCAAGGCTGCCGAGGGAGACCGCAAGTGAGGGTCCTTCGCCGTCTCGCCCGCGGCCTGGCCGCTGCCGCCCTGCTGTCGCTGGCCGCCGGCTGCGCCGCCCCCGGCGGTCCGGCCGCCGCCCGCGACCCGCTCGAGCCCATGAACCGCGTGATCTGGGGCTTCAACGATCAGGCCGACCAGCTGGTGGTGCGGCCGGTCGCGCGCGCCTACGACGCGGTCGTGCCCGAGGTGCTTCGCCAGTCGTTCTCCGGGGTGCTGTCCAACCTGGTCGATCCCTGGATCGCGGTCAACCAGCTGCTCCAGGGCAAGCCGGTGCTGGCCTTGTCCGACCTCACCCGCTTCCTGGTCAACACCGTGTTCGGCTTCGGTGGCATGGCCGATGTCGCCGGCGCGATCGGGCTCGAGAAGCACCATGAGGATTTCGGTCAGACCCTGGGCCGCTGGGGCGTGCCGCCGGGGCCCTACCTGGTGCTGCCCTTCCTGGGGCCTTCGTCGGCGCGCGAAACGGCCGGCCTGATTGGCGGCCTCAAGGGCGACCCGATCTGGGAGCATGCCTCCAAGGCCCAGAAGGAGGCATTCACCGGCGGCCTGATCATCGAGACCCGTGCCCGCCTGCTCGGCTCCGAGCGGCTGCTGGAGGGCGCCTCGCTCGATGCCTACAGTTTCGTGCGCGACAGCTATCTGCAGCGCCGCCGCAACCTGGTGTACGACGGCGACCCGCCGCCGCTGCGCGAGGAAGACTGACCCGCCCCCGAGGGACATCATGAGACGCCCATTCCTTCGCGCTGTCGCCGTGCTGCTGTCGCTGGCCGCCGCCGCGCTCGCGGTCACGCCCGCCGCCCGTGCCGCCGAGGCCCCCGATGCGCTGATCCGCCGGGTGTCGGCCGAGGTGCTCGATCGCATCCGCACCGACAAGGACATCCAGGCCGGCGAGTTCCGCAAGCTCTCCGAGTTTGTCGATGCCACCGTCATGCCGCATGTCAACTTCCAGCGCATGACCGCGCTGGCGGTGGGCCGGGGCTGGCGCAGCGCCACCCCCGAGCAGCAGAAGCTGCTCATGGCCGAGTTCCGCACCCTGCTGTTGCGCACCTACTCCGGCGCCCTCGGCTCGGTGAAGGACCAGCAGATCCGCATGAAACCGCTGCGTGCCGACCCGGCCGACACCGAGGTGATCGTGCGCAGCGAGGTCGTCCCCTCGCGCGGTGAGCCGGTGCAGCTCGACTACCGCCTCGAGAAGTCGGGCGAGGCCTGGAAGATCTACGACGTGAATGTCCTCGGCGTGTGGCTGGTGGAAACCTACCGCAACCAGTTCGCCCAGGAGATCTCCGCCCGTGGCGTCGACGGTCTGATCAAGTCGCTGGTCGACAAGAACCGCTCGTTCGAGCAGCCGCGCAAGTCCTGAGTGCATCCGTGACCGCTCCCGCCCCG
The DNA here is from genome assembly GCA_903934795.1 of uncultured bacterium. Taxonomy (GTDB): domain Bacteria; phylum Pseudomonadota; class Gammaproteobacteria; order Burkholderiales; family Burkholderiaceae_E; genus Quisquiliibacterium. Next base: position 74,114 of record CAIZPE010000145.1, read on the forward strand.
GGCCCGATCCACCGCCTGCCCGCCAGCGTCCTGTTCGGCAATGCCGGCGCCGAACTCGCCGCGGGCAGCCGTGCCCTGGCCGAAGGCGCCAGCGGCCTCGATCTCGCTGGCTGCGCCGACTTCGATTCCTCCCTCATCGGCATCCTGCTCGAGCTGCGTCGTCAGGCCACCAGCCGCGGTCAGGCGCTCGGCCTGATCGGTCCGCCGCCCAACCTGCGCAAGCTGGCCCAGCTCTACGGGGTCGATGCCCTGCTTTTCGGTCCGCATGAGCCTGCCTGAGACCGCGGTTCCCGCGATCGAGATCCGCGAGGTCACCAAGCGCTACGGCAAGCTGCAGGCCCTGCGGGGCGTGTCGCTGAGCATCGCCCAGGGCGAGTTCTTCGGCCTGCTCGGCCCCAATGGCGCCGGCAAGACCACCCTGATCTCCTGCATCGCCGGCCTGGCCCGCCCCGGCTCCGGGCAGATCCGGGTCATGGGCCACGATGTGGTCGCCCAGGACCAGGCCGCGCGCCGGGCGCTGGGGGTGGTGCCGCAGGAACTGGTGTTCGATCCCTTCTTCACGGTGCGCGAGACCCTGCGCATCACCTCGGGCTACTACGGCCTGCGCCGCAACGACGACTGGATCGACGAGATCCTTGCCAACCTCGACCTCACCGGCAAGGCCGAGGCCAACATGCGCTCGCTCTCGGGCGGCATGAAGCGCCGGGTGCTGGTGGCGCAGGCGCTGGTGCATCGCCCGCCGGTGATCGTGCTCGACGAGCCCACGGCGGGAGTCGATGTCGAGCTGCGCCAGTCGCTCTGGAACTTCGTGCGCCGGCTCAACCGCGAGGGCCACACCATCGTGCTGACCACCCACTACCTCGAGGAGGCGCAGGAGCTGTGCGGGCGGATTGCCATGCTCAAGCTCGGCCAGGTGGTGGCTCTCGATGACACCGCGCGCCTGATCGGCCGCTTCAAGGGCGGCACGCTGGTGCTGCGGCTGGCCGGAGCCCCTCTGCCGCCGGCACTGGCCGCGCGGGCCGCGGCAGCGCTTGCCGCCGACACGCCGACGGCTGCAGCGGGCGGTGCGCCGGCCCAGGTCGCCGGCCCCGACGGCCGGGTGCGCCTGCCGGTGGGTTCCTGGGACGAGGTCGAGCCGCTGCTCGCCGAACTGCGCCTGGCCGGCTGCACCCTGCTCGACATGGAGATGACCCACACCGACCTCGAGCAGGTGTTCCTGCGCATCATGCGCGAGGAGGCGGCGTGAGCGCCGGCTTCGTCACGCTGCTGCGCAAGGAGGTCCTGCGCTTCTGGAAGGTGGTCTACCAGACCGTGGCCGGCCCGGTGGTGTCCACGGTGCTCTACCTGCTGGTCTTCGCCAATGCGCTGCAGGGCCGGGTCGAGGCCTTCCCGGGCATCGGCTACACCGAGTTCCTGGTGCCCGGCCTGGTCATGATGGCCATGCTCCAGAATGCCTTCGCCAATGCCTCGTCGTCCCTCATCCAGTCGAAGGTCACCGGCAACATCGTGTTCGTGCTGCTGCCGCCGCTGTCGGTGCGCGATCTGTTCGCGGCCTACGCGGGTGCGGCCATGGTGCGCGGCCTGGCGGTCGGCGCCGGGGTGTTCGCGGTGACCCTGTTCTTCTCGGTGCCTCGCTTCGCCGCGCCGCTGTGGGCGGTGCTCTTCGGCCTGCTGGGCTGCGCCATCCTCGGTACAATGGGGCTCATCGCGGGCATCTGGTCCGAGAAGTTCGACCAGATGGCGGCGGTGCAGAGCTTCGTGATCGCGCCTGCCACCTTCCTGGCCGGGGTGTTCTACTCGGTGCACTCGCTGCCGGCCTTCTGGCAGGCGGTCTCGCACCTGAATCCCTTCTTCTACATCGTCGACGGCTTCCGCTACGGCTTCTTCGGCCAGTCCGATGTGCCGCCGCTGGTGAGCCTCGGCGTGGTCGCCGCCACGCTGGCGGTGGTCTCGGCCGTGGCGCTGCGCATGCTGCACTCCGGCTACAAGCTTCGGCACTGAGAACGGTATCCCCATGGTCACACCCGACTTGCTGCGCGGCTACATCGCCGCCGGTCTGCCCTGCGAGCACCTCGAGGTCGATGGCGACGGCCGGCACTTCGACGCGGTGATCGTCGCTGCCGCCTTCGAGGGCAAGCGCCCGGTGCAGCGCCACCAGATCGTCTACGCCGTGCTCGGCGACCGCATGCGCGAGGAGATCCACGCGCTGTCCATGAAAACCCTCACGCCGGCCGAGTGGGCCGCCCGCAAGGCCTGAGCCGTGGACCGTCTCTGCGTGCGCGGCGGCCAGCGCCTGTCCGGCGAGGTGCCGGTCTCGGGCGCCAAGAACGCCGCGCTGCCCATCCTGTTCGCCAGCCTGCTGACCGCCGAGCCGCTGGTGGTGGGCAATGTGCCGCGCCTGCAGGATGTGGCCACGGCGCTGCGCCTGCTCGGGCAGATGGGCGTGAGCAGCCGGCGCGAGGGCGATGAGGTCACCCTCGAGGCGGCCGCGGTCAGCTCGGTCGATGCTCCTTATGACCTGGTGCGCACCATGCGCGCCTCGGTGCTGGTGCTCGGCCCGCTGGTGGCGCGCTTCGGCCGCGCCCGGGTCTCGCTGCCGGGGGGCTGCGCGATCGGCCAGCGTCCGGTCGACCAGCACATCAAGGGCCTGCAGGCGATGGGCGCCGAGATCCACATCGAGCACGGCTACATGGTGGCCAGCGCGCCGCGCCTGAAAGGCGCGCGCATCGTCACCGACATGGTCACGGTCACTGGCACCGAGAACCTCATGATGGCCGCCACCCTCGCCGAGGGCGAGACCATCATCGAGAACGCCGCCCGCGAGCCCGAGGTGGTCGACCTCGCCCAGGCCCTGATCGCCATGGGCGCGCGCATCCGCGGCGCCGGCACCGACCGGGTGGTGGTCGAGGGCGTGGCCAGCCTGCATGGTGCGAGCCACCGGGTCATGCCCGACCGCATCGAGGCCGGCACCTTCCTGTGCGCAGCCGCGGCCACCGGCGGCAGCATCACCCTCACCGGCGCCCAGCCCGCCGGCATGGATGCCACGCTCGAGAAGCTGCGCGAGGCCGGCGCAACCATCGACTGCGGCCCCGACACCATCCGCCTCGCCATGCACGGGCGGCCGCGTGCGCTCAACCTGCGCACCGCGCCCTATCCGGGCCTGGCCACCGACATGCAGGCTCAGTTCATGGCCCTGAACTGCATCGCGCAGGGCGCCGGCGTGATCACCGAGACCATCTTCGAGAACCGGTTCATGCACGCGCTGGAGCTGCAGCGGCTGGGCGCCGACATCACCATCGAGGGCAACACCGCGGTGGTGCGCGGTGTGCCGGCGCTCTCCGGCGCGGCGGTCATGGCCACCGACCTGCGCGCCTCCGCCGGCCTGGTGGTGGCCGGTCTGGTCGCCGAAGGCGAGACCCTGGTCAACCGCATCTACCACCTCGATCGCGGCTACGAGCGCATGGAAGCCAAGCTCGCCGCCCTGGGCGCGCGCATCGAGCGCCAGCCCGGCTGACCCCGGAGCCGTCCCCCATGTCCGACGCGCCGATCACCCTTGCCCTGTCCAAGGGCCGCATCTTCGACGACACCGTGCCGCTGCTGGCGGCAGCCGGCATTGCGGTCGACCCCGAGGCCACGCGCTCGCGCAAGCTGATCCTGCCCACCGGCGACCCGGGGCTTCGGCTGATCATCGTGCGTGCAAGCGACGTGCCCACCTATGTGCAGTACGGCGCCGCCGACCTCGGCGTGGCCGGCAAGGATGTGCTGCTCGAGCACGGCGGTGAGGGCCTTTACCAGCCCATCGACCTCGGCATCGGCGTGTGCCGGCTGTGCGTGGCCGCGCCGGTGGGTTTCGATTACGCCCACGCGGTGCGCCGCGGGGCGCGGCTGCGGGTGGCCACCAAGTATGTCGATACCGCCCGCCAGCACTTCGCCCGCAAGGGCGTGCATGTGGACCTGATCAAGCTCTATGGCTCCATGGAGCTCGCGCCGCTGGTGGGTCTGGCCGATGCGATCGTCGATGTGGTGAGCACCGGCAGCACGCTGAAGGCCAATCAGCTGGTCGAGGTCGAGGAGATCATGCCGATCTCGGCCCGGCTGGTGGTCAACCAGGCCTCGCTCAAGACCCGCTCGGCGCGCCTCGAGCCGCTGCTCGCCCGGCTGGCCGCGGCGGTGGCCGGGCCCGCATTGGCTGGCGGTGCGCTGGCTGCAGACGGCCCGGGAGTGCCGGCATGATCGCCCGTCTCGACACCCGTGATGCCGGCTTCGAGCCGCGCCTGGCGGCGCTGCTGGCCTACGAGCCCGGGCAGGACCGCGACATCGAGGCGGCGGTCGCCGGCATCATCGCCGACGTGCGTGCCCGCGGCGATGCCGCGGTGCTCGAGTACACCCGCCGCTTCGATCGCCTCGCGCTCGACGATGCCGCGCGGTTCGAGCTGCCGCCGGCCGAACTGCAGGCCGCAGCCGATGCGCTGCCGCCCGCGCAGCGCCAGGCCCTCGAGACCGCGGCAGCGCGCATCCGCGCCTACCATCAGCACCAGCTGGCCAGTTCCTGGTCGTACACCGAGCCCGACGGCACCCGCCTGGGCCAGCAGGTGAGCGCCATCGACCGGGTGGGCCTGTATGTGCCGGGCGGCAAGGCCGCCTATCCCTCCTCGGTGCTCATGAACGCCATCCCGGCCAAGGTGGCGGGCGTGCGCGAGCTGGTCATGGTGGTGCCCACCCCTGACGGCGTGCGCAACGCCATGGTCCTGGCCGCGGCCTGCATCGCCGGTGTCGATCGGGTGTTCACCATCGGCGGCGCGCAGGCGGTGGCTGCGCTCGCCTGGGGCACGGCCACCGTGCCGGCGGTCGACAAGATCGTCGGTCCGGGCAACGCCTATGTCGCCGAGGCCAAGCGCCGGGTGTTCGGCCAGGTGGGCATCGACATGATCGCCGGGCCCAGCGAGATCCTGGTGCTCTGTGACGGCTCGGTCGATCCCGACTGGATCGCCATGGACCTCTTCTCGCAGGCCGAGCACGACGAGATGGCGCAGGCCATCCTGCTGTGCCCCGACGAGGCCTTCATCGAGCAGGTGGCGCAGGCCATCGAACGGCTGCTGCCCACGCTGCCGCGGGCGGCGGTGGTGCGCCAGTCGCTGGCTGATCGCGGCGCGCTGATCCGCGTGCGCAGCCTCGAGGAGGCCTGCACCCTCATCGACCGCATCGCGCCCGAGCACCTCGAGATCGCCACCCGCGAGCCGCAGCACTGGGCCGCGCGCATCCGCCATGCCGGCGCCATGTTCCTGGGCGCCTGGTCGTCCGAGTCGCTGGGCGACTACTGCGCCGGGCCCAACCATGTGCTGCCCACCATGCGCACCGCACGCTTCTCCTCGCCGCTGGGCGTCTACGATTTCCAGAAGCGCAGCAGCCTCATCCACATCTCGGCCGCCGGCGCGGCCGCCCTCGGACCGGTGGCCTCGGTGCTGGCCCGTGGCGAAGGTCTGCAGGCCCATGCCC
>CAIZPE010000146.1 GCA_903934795.1 uncultured bacterium
CGCTGCCCATCACCCGGCTGATGCGCCGGCGGCCGCAGCCCGGCGCGCCGGCCGCCCCCGCCGGGGGCTTGCGCCAGGCGGTGCGCGAGGCCTTCGGCAACCGCAGCTACCTGCTGCTTCACGCCGGCTTTTTCACCTGCGGCTTCCACATCGCCTTCCTGATCACCCACCTGCCGGGCGAAGTGGGGCTGTGCGGGCTGCCGGCCTCGGTGGCGAGCTGGTCGCTGGCCCTGATCGGTCTGGCCAACATCGCCGGCAGTCTGCTCGCCGGCCAGGCGGTCAATCGCTATCGCAGCAAGTACATCCTGTTCTGGATGTACTTCTCGCGCGCCGTGCTGGTGGTGCTGTACCTGGCCGCGCCCAAGACCGCGCTCACCTTCTACCTGCTGGCCATCGGCCTGGGGCTCACCTGGTTGGGCACGGTGCCGCCCACCGCCGGGGTGGTGGCCAAGCTCTTCGGGGTGCGCTATCTGGCCACGCTGTTCGGCATGACCCTGCTGTCGCACCAGATCGGTGGCTTCTTCGGCGCCTGGCTCGGCGGGCTCGCGGTGGCCGGCACTGGCAGTTACCTGTGGATGTGGTACGCCGACGCGGTGCTGGCCCTGGGCGCGGCCCTGGTCAATCTGCCCATCCGCGAGCCGGTGGTGGAGCGCGCCGCCGCCTGAGCAGGCCGGGGCCTGCGCGCCCGGGCGCATCTTCGCCCGGGGCCGATGCGGCCGCGGCGCGTGGTGGCGCCAGCGCGGCCACCTGCAGCAGTTCGGTTTCCAGGGCCTGCACCAGCCGGTCCCAGTGCAGCGCCAGGGCGTCGGCCCGGGCCTGCGTGCCCAGCGCCCGCACCCGGGCCATGTCCTGCGCGAGCGCCGCGGCCATGGCCACCAGCGCGCCGGTGTCGCCCAACGGGGCCAGCAGCCCGCTGCGGCCGTGGGTCACATGCTCGGCGGCGGCCGCGTAGTCGTAGGCCACGATGGCCAGGCCGCTGGCCATCGCCTCCAGGGTGACATTGCCGAAGGTCTCGGTCTCGCTCGGGAACAGGAACACATCGGCGCTGGCGTAGTGCGCGGCCAGATCGGCGCCGCCGCGCATGCCGGCGAAGACCGCGTCCGGGAATCGTGACTGCATCTTCGCCCTGGCCGGCCCGTCGCCGACCAGCACCAGCCGCGCCCCTGGGTTGCGGGCCCGCATCGCCTCGAAGGCTGCGCCGAGCGCATCCGGGTTCTTCTCGGGCGCCATGCGGCCCACATGCAGCACCACCGGGCTGTCGGGGCCGGCGCCCCAGCGGGCGCGCAGCGCCGCGTCGCGTCGCGCCGGCGTGAACAGCGTGGTGTCGATGCCGCGGCCCACCACCCGCAGCCGCTCGAAACCCTGCTGCCGCAGGCGCGCCTGCATGGCCCGGGTGGGCACCATGGTGAGGGCGGCCCGGTTGTGGAACCGCCTCAGGTAGCCCAGGATAGGCCGGCGCAGCCAGCCGATGCCGTAGTGGGCGCTGTAGGCATCGAAGTTCGTGCGGAAGTCGGTGGATACCGGCAGGCCGGCCTGCAGCGCGGATCGCAGCGCCGACCAGCCCAGCGGGCCCTCGGTGGCGATGTGCACCAGATCGGGCGGCTGGGCGCGCCACAGCCGTTGCATCGCGCGCCGCGCCGGCAGGCCCATGCGCAGGTCCGGGTAGCGCGGTATGCGAACGCCCCGGATCAGGATCTCGGGATAGCCGCGGGCCACCAGGCGCTGGTCGGTCTCGGGATCACGGTCCTGGCGCGGTCGCAGCAGCGTCACCGAGTGACCGCGGGCAGCCAGGCCATCGACGAATCGCGCCAGCGTGGAGGCCACGCCGTTGACCTCCGGCGGCCAGGTCTCGGTGATCACGGTCATCCGCAGCAGGCGCGCGGGCGGCGCGACCACGGCCCGATCGACATCAGCCGGGCGGTCTGGGCTGTTGCCAGTGCTCATGCCGCGAGGCTCGGCCTCGCACACGACAGCCTGATGACGGCGGCCCCTGCGGTGCAAGCGTCATCGCGCCGACACCGATTCTTCAAGCCGGCGTCATCGATCGGTCAGCAAACCGTAGCCTGCCGCGCCTAGCCTGCGCGGCAGACCGGGGCACCGCCGCGGCCTGAAGGGATGGCACCGTGCCGTCTTGCCGATCGCTTCCATATCGGGGAACTGCCATGCACGCTTTTCTGCGCGAACTGCGCATCCAGCGCTGGGACGACCACCGCTTCTATCACCACAGCCGCATCAATCAGAGCCTGCATTTCATCAGTGCCCTGAGCTTCCTGATCGCGTATGGGGTGGCGTTCTTCGATCCGCCCAAGGCTGCCCTGATCGCCTGGCTGGTGGCGATGGTCACCCGCCAGTCCGGCCACTTCTTCTTCGAGCCGCGTGGCTACGATCAGGTCAACCAGGTCACCCACGAGCACAAGGAGGAGATCAAGGTCGGCTACAACCTGCGTCGCAAGGTGGTGCTGCACGCGGTGTGGGCGGGCGTGCCGGTGCTGCTGTGGCTGCAGCCCGACCTCTTCGGCCTGATCGAGCCGGCCCAGGGTTTTGCAGGCTGGCTGCGTCAGCTCGGCTGGGCGTGGTTCGGGGTGGGCGTGGGCGCGCTGGTGCTGCGCACGGCGCATCTGTGCGTCATCCGCAGCCCGCTGACCGGGTTCGCCTGGTTCGCCAAGATCCTGACCGATCCGTTCAACGATGCGCTGCTCTACCGCGGCGCGCCCGCCGCGCTGCTGCGCGGTGAGCTGATCGACCCGCTGCACGCGCGCCATCTGCGCTGACGCGCGATCCGGCGCGCGCGACGCTCAGAACCGATGCGCCAGCATCTCGCGCAGCATGGCGCGTCCGATCGATCGATCGGTGAGTTCCTCATCGCGCCACCACCAGCCGTCGGCGCGCATCGCCTCGGCGGCGTCGATGAAGCGGCGGCAGACCTCGTCGAACTCGCCCTCGTCGAAGCGCAGCGGGAAGATCAGCCGGCCGGTGCCCACCCAGCTCAGCGCCAGGCCCTGCTCGCGCAGGTAGAACTGCAGCATCCAGTTGTAGCGCGAGGGCTGGGTGTAGAAGACCGTCCAGACCGTGGACAGGTTGGCCACCCGCACCGGCAGGCCCAGGGCCTGCAGCAGCTGGTTCAGGCGCGCGGCGCGGCGGTTCCAGGTCTCGTCCAGGTCCTGGTAGAGCGCCTGCTGTTCCGGCTCGGCCAGCCGCTCGAGGAACACCTGCATCGCGGTCATGACATAGGGGTGGGCATTGAAGGTGCCGCGGGCAAAGCAGATGTCGGCGGGCCGGTCATCGCGCCAGCGCTTCATCAGCGCGGCCTTGCCGCAGACCACGCCCACCGGCAGCCCGCCGCCCAGGGTCTTGCCGTAGGTGACGAGATCGGCCTGGACGCCGAAGTAGGCCTGCGCGCCGCCGGGGGCGAGGCGAAAGCCCATGAACACCTCGTCGAAGATCAGGACGATGCCGCGCTCGCTGCACACCGCACGCAGTTCGCGCAGCCAGGCCGTGTAGGCGTCGCGATCGAAACCGGCGCGCCGCCGGCTGTTGACCAGCGCGGAGTCGCCAGGCGCATTGCTGTTCGGATGGAGGGCCTGCAGCGGGTTGACCAGCACGCAGGCGATGTCCCGCCGTTTGCGCAGCACGGTGAGGCTGCGCGCGTCCATGTCGCGCAGGGTGTAGGTCTCGTGCACCGGCGCGGGGTTGCCCACCCCGGGCTGAACATCGTCCCACCAGCCGTGGTAGGCGCCGCAAAAGCGCACGAGATGCGAGCGGCCGGTGTGGTAGCGGGCCACCCGCACGGCCTGCATCACCGCCTCGGTGCCCGACATGTGGAAGGAGACCTCGTCAAGACCCGAGATCTCGCGCAGGCGGCGCACATTGTCGGCCACCGCCGGGTGATAGCCGGCCAGCACCGGCCCGAGCGCCTGCGCCCGGCGTGCCGCTTCGCCGAGGCACTCGCGATAGAAGTCCACGCCGAACACATTCACGCCGTACGAGCCGGTGAGGTCGATGAACTCGTTGCCATCGAGATCGGTCAGGCGCGTGCCTTGCGCCGCGCGCAGGAACTGCCCGGCCGACAGGTGCTCGCGCACCCGCCGGCTGAAGGGGAAGGGCACGCGATAGCGGCTCGTGAACTGCAGGTCCGAGAGGCCCGGCGCAGTCTCTTCGGTGAGGGCCCGGGTCTGGGCGAAGCGCTCCCCGAAGAGTGCCGAGAGCCGCGTGAACGCGAGCTGGCGCTGTCGTTCAACGGCGATCGGCGCGCCATCGGCGGCGAAGAAGTCCTGGTCGTCGAACTCGTAGAAGGGCACCAGCGCCGCCACGCGGCGCGACAGGCGCGAGTGCCCGGCGAGCGAGCGGTGCTTGGCGCGCGACAGCTCGATGCGTCGCTTCAGTGCGGGCAGGGTGGCCGCGGTGGCAGCCGCGCCCAGCGCGACCAGCGCGAGGGATGCGCTCATGAGCCTGTGACTCCAGTAATCAGGAAGCCTGTTCTCTAACCCAATCGCTTTACACATCCATGAATGCACGCAAGACCCTGGCCCGTATCGCCGCGCACGAAGACCTCAACTTCCTGCTCACCAACCGCATCCCGCGCATCCAGCTCACCCGATTCATGGGCTGGTTCTCGCGCATCGAGAACCCGGTGGTGCGGGCGGCCTCGATGGCGGTGTGGCGGCTGTTCACCGACATCGATCTCAGCGATGCGAAGAAGCCCCGCTTTGCCAGCCTGCATGACTGCTTCACCCGGGAACTGCGGCCTGGAGCGCGGCCGATCGACGCCGACCCCGAGGTGCTGGTCAGCCCCTGCGACGGCATCGTCGGCGCCTGCGGGCCCGTGCAGGGCACGCAGGTGTTCCAGGCCAAGGGCTTTCCGTACACGGTGCCCGAACTCTTCGGGCCCGACCCGGCGGCGCCAGGCTTCGTCGACGGCGTCTATGTCACCTTGCGGCTCACCTCGGCGATGTACCACCGCTTCCATGCCATGCAGGCCGGGCGGGTCGAGCGGGTCACCTATCTTTCGGGCGACACCTGGAATGTCAATCCGATCGCGCTGGCCCGCATCGAGCGCCTCTTCTGCCGCAACGAGCGTGCGGTGATCACGCAGCGACTCGATGCCGGCGGTCACCGGGTGAGCCTGGTGGCGGTGGCCGCGGTGCTGGTGGCCAGCATCCGGCTGCGCTTCCTGGATGTGCTGCTCAGCCTGCGCTGGCGCGGCCCCAACCGCATGGATTGCGACCATCCCTGCGACAAGGGCGAGGAGCTCGGCTGGTTCGAGCATGGCTCGACCATCATCGTGTTCGCGCCCGCCGGCTTCCGGCTTCAGGACGGCATCGAGACCGGCCGTCGCATCCGCATGGGTGAGCCGCTGTTGCGGTTGCCGGCGGCGACGGCCGAGTCATCGCCCTGTCATCGCGCTGCGGTGCAATCCGGTCAGGAGCCGGGTTCATGAACCTCGAAGACATTCCCGCTGCGCTGCGCGAGCCGCCCCCTGCCATCGGGCAACAGCCCGACGCGCCGCACCCGCTCGACCCTCCGCCCGGCGTGTCTGCCCATCGGCATCGCACGCTGTGGATCTCCGATGTGCACCTGGGTACCTCGGGCTGCAAGGCCGCCTACCTGCTGGACTTTCTCAAGCACAACGAGTGCGACACCCTCTATCTGGTGGGCGACATCATCGATGGCTGGCAGCTGCGCCGCGGCTGGTACTGGCACCGCAGCCACAACGATGTGGTGCAGAAGGTGCTGCGCAAGGCCCGCAAGGGCACACGGGTGATCTTCGTGCCCGGCAACCACGACGAGTTCGCGCGTCAGTTCATCGGCCTGTCCTTCGGCGACATCCAGGTGGCCGAGGAGATGGTGCATGTCACCGCCGACGGCCGGCGTCTGCTGGTGGTTCATGGCGACCGCTTCGACGGCGTGGTGCAGCACGCGAAGTGGCTGGCCTTCCTGGGCGATGCGCTCTACACGGCCGCGCTGGCGCTCAACCACTGGTTCAACCGCGCCCGCTCGCGGCTGGGCCTGAAGTACTGGTCGCTGTCGCAGTACCTGAAGCAGAAGGTGAAGAACGCGGTCTCGTTCATCAGCGACTTCGAGCAGGCGGTGGCCCGCGAGGCCCGGCGCCGCGGCCTCGACGGCGTGGTCTGCGGTCACATCCACAAGGCCGAGATCCGCGAGATCGACGGCGTGCTCTACTGCAACGATGGCGACTGGGTGGAGAGCCTCACCGCGCTGGCCGAGGCCCACGACGGCACGCTCAGCCTGATCACCTGGGATCGCATTGGCGTGCCGGTGGCGGCGCCGGCGCTGGCCGGCGCGCCTGCCTGAGCCGGTTCAGCAGCCGCGTTCGAGCGCCGACAGCGGCCCGGGCGACTGCCCGAAGCGGCGCGCGATCGCGGCCGAGGCCGCGTCCATCTGCGTCATGGTGCCGGGGTCGATCGGCACCACCTCGGCGCGCGCCTGCCGCGAGGCCCGCTCCGGGTCGCCGGGCAGGTGGATGCCGCCGATCTCCCGGCCCTCGCTCGAGAGCTTCGCCGAGCGCAGCCAGTCGACGAAGTGCCGGGCCTCGGCCTCGAAGCCGGCCGAGCCGCCGAGCCGGGCGGGGTCGAACACGATCGCCAGCATGTTGTTCCACACCCCGAAGCGGGTGGGCCGGGTGTCGGGGCGCATGGTGTCGCCGCCGATCAGGGCCGCGCCGAGCAACTCGCACACCACGCCCAGGGCATAGCCCTTGTGGCCGGCGAAGGGGCGCAGCGCGCCGTGCGGGCCCTCGGGCGGCTCGAACATCACCGCCGGATCGTTGGTGGGCTCGCCGCTGACATCGATCAGGCTTCCCGGGGGCACCGGCACCTTCTTGTTGTAGGCCACCCGCACCTTGCCCTGCGCGACCGCGCTGGTGGCGAAGTCGAGGATGATCGGGCCGCCATCCTGGCGGGGCATGCCCACCGTGAACGGGTTGGTGTTGTAGCGGGCCTCGCCGCCGCCATGGGGTGCGACCAGGATGTTGCGCGTGACCGCATTGGTGAAGTGGATGGAGACCATGCCGGCGGCCACCGCCTGCTCGGCCCAGTGACCGACCCGGCCAAGGTGGTGCGAGTGGCGCAGGCCCATCACGCACACGCCGTGGCGGCGGGCGCGCTCGATGGCCATCTCCATCGCCTGATGGGTGACCGACTGGCCCATGCCGCGCTGGCCGTCCACGGCCAGCATGGTGCCGGTGTCGCTGATCACGCTGGTGATGCGGTTGAGCTGAAGCTCGTCGTTGAGCAGCGAGTCGACATAGCGCGGCACCATGCCCACGCCGTGCGAGTCGTGGCCGGCGAGGTTCGCGCCCACGAGATGGTCGGCGGTGAGGGTGGCTTCGCGGTCGCTGCTGCCGGCAGCGCGGAAGAGGTCAATGACCCAGCGGTGCAGGGCGGCGGTGGGAATGCGGTGTTCGGCCATGGCGGTCCTTGGTGACGGCAACCCGGGTGCCGGGGGGAGAGGCATCTTAGCCAGCCCGGCGGGCCGGCCGGCGACGGCGGGCGCGGAAAACGGAGCGCCCACCGGGCCGTGCCCGCCGCCGCCCTTGCCGCCACGCGGTGCCTTCGCTTAGGGTCGGACCACCGCCATCTCCCAGGGGCCGGCCCGGCCCGATTCCCGCCATGCGAGGCAAGCCGCTGGTGTTCGCGATGTGTGCCGGCCAGGTCGGCAACCTGCTGCCGCATGTGGTGGTGCCGGCAGTCATGGTCGGCCATCTCATCCCGCTGTGGGGCCTGAGCAATGCCCAGGCCGGTCTGCTGGCTGCCTCCTATGCCGCGGGCTACATGCTGGCGGTGCCGGTGCTCGCCTCGCTCACCGACCGCATCGATGCCCGCGTGCTGCTGGGGGTCGGCTCGCTGGCCAGCAGCGCCGCCACCCTGGCCTTCGGCTGGCTGGCGCAGGGGCTCTTCTCGGCGATGCTGCTGTGGGCGCTCGCCGGCGTGGGCTTTGCCGGTGCCTACATGCCCGGCCTGCGCGCGCTCACCGACCGGCTCGACCCCGGCGACGCCTCGCGCAGCGTGACCTTCTACACCTCGAGCTACTCGCTGGGCGTGGGCATGTCCTTCCTGGTCTCGCAGCTGGTGGCCGAGACCCTCGGCTGGCGCTGGTCGTTCACGCTCACCGGCCTGGGCCCGCTGGTGATGGTGGCCGCAGCTGCGCGCATGCGCCCGGTGCCGCCGCCGCCGCGGCCACCTGGCGCGCGGCTGCTCGACTTCAGACCGGTGCTGCGCAACCGCGCGGCCATGGGCTACATCCTGGGCTATGCCGCGCACTGCTTCGAGCTCTACGGCATGCGCACCTGGATCGTCGCCTTCTGGACCTTCGTGGCCGCGCGCCATGGCGGTCAGGCGCTGCTCGAGCCGATCACCGTGAGCGTGCTGGTGACGTTGCTGGCGATGCCGGCGAGCATCTTCGGCAACGAATGCGCCATCCGGTATGGCCGGCACCGCGCCATCACGGTCATTCAGGTGCTGTCGGCGGCCACGGCACTCGGCATCGGCCTGATGGCCGGCGGCCCGCCGGGGCTGCTGCTCGCGCTGGTGCTGGTCTACGCGGTGACGGTGCCGGCCGATTCCGGCTCGCTCACCGCCGGCATGAGCGCCAGCGCCGATCCGCGTTTCAAGGGCGCCACGCTGGCCATGCACTCGATGGCCGGTTTCGGCCTGTCGGCGCTGGCAGGCTGGCTGGTGGGCGTGGCGCTCGATGCCTTCGGTGGCTCGGCCAGCCCCGGCGGCTGGTTCGCGGCCTTCGCGGTGCTGGGCGCCGGCGTGCTGGCCGGCCCGTTCGCGCTGCGCTGGTCGCGCGCCCGGCCACCGGGCTGAATCGCGTCGGGGCCGCGGCCGCGCGCAGCCCTGCCACGGGCCGTGGCAGGGCGCGCTTCAGCCGCCGGGCGGGTCGGTGAGGCGCGCACTCGCCTGCTCGGCCAGACCCTCCTGCGTGAGCAGGCGATCGACCAGACGGCGGTACTGCACCAGCGCCGCGTCCATCGGCAGGGCGAGCATCGGCGCATCGGGCCGCGCCGCGATCACCCGCGACTGCGCCCGGATCATCTCGCGGTCTTCGTGGAAGGCGGCCTTCAGGCTGTCGAAGATCAGCTCGGCCACGGTGGTGTCTTCCTGCTCGCCATGATGGGCCTGCTGGAAGAAGTAGTGCGTGGTGGTGGCGGTCTCGGGCGTGAGCGCCTGGCAGCTGTGCAGCCGCACTGCGCGGCTGAGATCCTCGGGCGGGTCTTCGGAGGGGCGTCCGCCCGAGTGCATGAGCAGCACCCCCGGCACCAGGAAGTCGTAGATGAACCAGCGGTCCACCGGCGTGTCGAAGCGCCGGAAGCGCTGGTAGTAGGGCGGCGCGGGCACCGAGGGCACCCGCCGCGTCACGCGGATGCCGCGCGGCACGCTCTCGATCTCGGGCCGGGCCAGCGCGATCTGCGGGCTGCCGCCGAGGGTCTTCTCGTGTACCCAGCTCAGGTGCGAGAAGTCGAGCAGGTTGTCGCAGATCAGGCGGTGATCCACGTCGTAGTGCATGTAGCCGGGGCGGTGGTGCCACTGCGGGTGATCGCAGGAGAAGTTGTCGGGCAGCAGCGCCGGGTCGGCCCGGTCGGCATCGCCCATCCACACGAAGACCCAGCGGTTGCGCAGCGCCACCGGATAGCGGCGCACCCGCGCTGCCACGGGGATGCGCTCGACACCGGGGATGGCCACGCAGCGGCCGGTCGCGTCGAAGGTGAGGCCGTGGTAGCCGCAGCGCACGCAATCGCCCTCCTTGCGCCCGGCCGAGAGCGGCGCCAGACGATGACAGCAGCGGTCCTCCAGCGCGGCCAGTCCCTGGCGGGTGCGGAACACCACGATCGGCTCGCCCAGCACGGTGCGCGAGAAAAGCCCGTCATCGGGGATCTCATGGTCCCAGGCGATCACATACCAGCACTGGCGAAGGAACATGGGCGGCGCTCCGGTTGGGGCGGTGACGCGGGCGGGGCAAGTAGCCCCTGCCGGGCGCGGACCCCGGATGGGTGATGGCTTGCGGGAGCGATAGTATCCGCGCTGCAACCCCATCCTCCCCGAAACGCCCGCCATGTCCTTCCGTCTCATCCCGTTCCGTTGTTCCACCCCGCTGCGCGCCCGCGCCCTGCCTGCCGCCCGCTCGGCCCTGGCCGCGCTCCTGATGGGCGCCTGCGCCCTGCCGGCCTGGGCCCAGGTCAGCGCGAGCGATGCCTGGACCCGCGCGACGGTGCCGCAGCAGAAGGTCGCCGGGGTGTTCCTGAAGCTGCAGGCCACGGCCGATGCCCGACTGGTCGAGGCCAGCTCCGGGGCGGCCCGTGCCGTCGAGATCCACGAGATGGCCATGGAAGGCAATGTGATGAAGATGCGGCAAATCCCCGGGCTGGACCTGCCCGCGGGCAAGCCGGTCGACCTCAAGCCCGGTGGCTACCACCTCATGCTCATCGACCTGAAGGCGCCGCTGCGCGAGGGCGAGGCGGTGCCGCTGTCGCTGGTGGTGCAGGGCCGCGACGGCCGCCGCGAGAGACTCGAGGTGAAGGCCCTGGTGCGCCCGATCAGCGCGGTGGGCTCGGGCAGTTCGCATGGCCATCCGCATGGCCATGCCCACGGCAAGGGTTCGAACTGAGGCTCAGGCCCACAGCACCGGTCCGGGCTGACGGAACCACGAGGCCAGCTGGTCTGACTCCGCTCGCTCGATCAGGGCGCGCCGCGGCTTCAGCGTGGGCGTGAGCAGCTGGTTGGCCACCGACCAGGCCTCCCCCGGCATCACCACCAGCATGCGCAGCCGCTCGTGCGGCGCCAGGCCCGCGTTCACCTGGCGCAGGCGCTCGGCCAGCGCCCGCTGCGCGGTCTCGCGCGCAGCGTCGCTCTCGGCGGTCGCCGTGCCGCGCTCCGCGGCGCCGCTGGCGCCTGCCCCCCCCGACGCGGCGAGCCTCGTCCGCCATGACTCGCTCAGCATCACCAGGGCGAAGGGCGCGGGCTGCCCGGCGCCGGTCACCACCGCCAGCTCGATCATCGGATCGGCCTGCAACAGTGCCTCGATCGGCGCGGGCGCAACATACTTGCCGGTGCTGGTCTTGAAGGGTTCCTTCAGCCGGCCGGTCAGGCGCAGCTGCCCTGTCGGGCTGCGCTCACCGAGGTCGCCGGTGCGAAAGAAGCCGTCGTCGGTGAAGCTCGCTGCGGTCAGCGCCGGCTCGCGGTGATAGCCGACCATGCAGCCGGGTGAGCGGATCAGCACCTCGCCCTCGGGGCTGATGCGCACCGCCACCCCCGGGAAAGGCTCGCCCACCCAGCCCGGCCGCTCGCGGCCCGCGCGGCTGAAGTGCGAGCAGGCGAAGTCCTCGGTCATGCCATAGCCCTCGAGCAGGTTCAGACCCAGCGCGCGATACCAGGCGATCAGCTCGGGCCGGGCCGGGGCTGAACCACTGCCGGCCATGCGTACCTCGGCCAGGCCCAGCCGCGCGAGCACCCGACGCCCCACCCATGGACCGAGCCCGGGCACCCGCAGCAGGCCGTCCAGCGGCCGTTCCGGGATCTGCCGCAGCACGCCCTCGCGGAACTTCTCCCACAGCCGCGGTACCGACAGGAAGAGCGTGGGCCGGGCCCGACGCAGGTCGGCCAGGAAGGTGGCCGGGCTGTCGGCGAAGAACACCCGCCCGCCGGCCATCAGCGAGGCGCATGCGATGTAGGCGCGTTCGAACACATGGGCGAGCGGCAGGTACGAGAGCATCCGGTCATCGGGCCGGTAGCCGATGGTGGCGGTGATGATCTCGCAGGCCTGCGTGACATGCCCGAAATCGTGCATCACGCCCTTGGGCTCGCCGCTGGTGCCCGAGGTGTAGACCAGCATCGCGAGTTCATGCGCGGCCCGCCCGGGCCGGCCGGGCAGGGGCGCGCTTGCGCCGATCAGCGCCTCCCAGCGCAGCAACATGCCCGGCGGGCCGAGCGGCAGCGCCACGCAGGGCAGGCCCGCCGGCACGCCCGGGGCCTGACGGGCCCAGTCATCCAGCCGGCCCACGAAGAGCAGCGCCGCGCCGCTGTGCTCGAGCACCCGGCGCAGGCCCTCGGGCGATTCGGTGGCGAACAGCGCCACGGTGGTGCCCCCGGCCATCCAGATTGCCAGCTCGGCGATCACGCTGTGCGCGCAGTTCTTGGAGAGCAGCGCGATCGTCGGGGCATCCCCCAGCGCCTGTCCGCGCAGCCATGCCGCCATGCGCCGCGCCTCGTCGAGGCAGCGCCCCCAGGTGTGGTCGATGCAGCGGTCGGTGCCGGGCAGCGGCTGGGTCAGGTAGATCCGGTCGCGCCACTCGCGCTCGTGATCGTAGACATGGTCGAGCAGCAGTCGGGGTGGGGACATCACGGCTCCCGGGGCGTGTCGGCGGTGGCCGGCCGCGGGCAGCGACCGAGCCCCGATGCTGTGCCGTCGCGTCGTATCGCCGGTTGAGCAGGCTGGCCGCCGCCCTTCGGGCAAGCCTGCGCCGCGCCCGCTAATCGATCAGCGCGCCGCCCGGCTCGTGGAAGGGATGCGGGCCGTCGAACTCGCCGATTGCGGCGAGGTGCGTGACCAGACCCGCCTGCGGCGTCCAGGCATGCAGCCGGAAGCCGGGCGGCTCCATCGAGAAGGCCGAGGCGGCCTGCGGGGAGAGGTCCAGGCAGACCTGATGGGCTGGCCCCGGGCAGGTGCTGGCGAGCGTGCCCGCAAAGCGCACATCGATGGCCCGGTGCAGGTGGCCGCACACGATGCGCTCGACATTCGGGTGCCGCGCGATGATCTCGCGCAGGCGCTCGCCGCCGCGCAGCAGGCCCTGCGCATCCATGTGCCCGATCAGGGTGGGGAAGGGCGGATGGTGCATGGCCACGATCACCGTCTCACTCGCGCAGGCGGCCAGCTCGGCCTCCAGCCACGCCAGCCGTTCCTCGCAGAGCTCGCCGTGGCCGGCCCGCGGCACGGTGGTGTCCAGCGCCACCAGACGCAGGGCACCGATGCGCACCGAGTACTGCAGGTGACGCCCGGCCACCGGCTTCGCGAGATAGCCATGCGACGGAAAGCCGGCGCGCAGCATCGCCGGATCATCGTGGTTGCCCGCGAGCAGGTACACCGGCATGTCGACCGGCGCGAGCAGCTCGGCGAGGTGCCGGTACTCGGCCGGCCGGCCGAAGTCGACCAGGTCGCCGGTGATCAGCAGCGCATCGGGCTTCTGTGGCAGGGCCTGCAGGCTGCGCACCGCGCGCCGCAGGAAGGCGGCGGTATCAACCCGGCCATAGGCGACGCGTCCGGGCTCGCGGATGTGGGTGTCGGAGAACTGCGCGATCAGGGTCATGGGGAAGGCTCTCGGGAAGAGGCGTCGTCGAACCACGGCATCCAGCGGGCGGGATCGACGCGCACGCCCACGGTATCGCCCACCCGCACCGGGCTGTCGCGATCGACCTCGGCGATGAGCGGCGCGTGCGCCCCGGCCAGATGCAGCTGCACCCGCTCGCCCAGGAACACCCGACGGCTCACGCTCAGCCGGGCCGCGTCGGGCCCGGGCTCGCCTACCCGCAGGTCTTCGGGCCGCACCAGCACCGCCGCGCAGCCCTGCAGCGCCGGCGGGCAGAGCCAGTGCCGCTCGGCGAGCCGGATCTCGCCAGCCGCCTGCGCGGCGGCATCGCGCGGCAGGCGGTTCACGCGACCCAGGAACTCGGCCAGGAAGGGATGGCCGGGATCGCGATAGAGCGCCTCGCCATCGCCCACGCCCACGATCTTCCCGGCCCGCATGATCGCCAGGCGGTCAGCGATGGCGAGCGCCTCCTGCTGGTCGTGGGTGACATGGATGGTGGTGATGCGCAGCCGGCGCAGCAGCTCGGCGAGCTCCTCGCGCAGCTGCTCCTTGAGCTTGGCATCGAGCGCGGTGAGCGGCTCGTCGAGCAGCAGCACCCTGGGGCGGATGGCCACCGCGCGGGCCAGCGCCACCCGCTGACGCTGACCGCCCGAGAGCTCGGCCGGGCGCTTGTGCTCGAGGCCCTGCAGCCGCACCAGCTCGACCAGCTCGCCCACCCGCTGCCGGCGCTGCGCCTCGGGCACCTGCCGGATGCGCAGGCCGTAGCCGATGTTGGCGGCCACGGTCATCTGCGGGAACAGCGCGTAGTGCTGGAAGACCATGCCCACGCCACGCCGCTCGATCGGGAGCGCGGTGACATCCTCGTCGCCGAAACGCACCCGGCCGCCGGCATCGGGGCTCTCCAGCCCGGCGATCAGCCGCAGCAGCGTGGTCTTGCCGCAGCCCGAGGGCCCGAGCAGGGCCAGCACCTCGCCCGGGGCCACCTGCAGGGAGGTGGGCCGCAGCGCGCGGGTGCCGTCGGCATAGGTCTTGGCGCAGTCGGTGACCGACACCGGGAGGCTGGTGTCGGCGGAGTCATTCATGGCGGCCATGGCGCCTCTCGAAAAGCGTCCCCAGCCACTGCAGGCCCCAGAGCACCGGCAGGATGACGATGAAGAACACCAGGGTGTAGGCCGAACCGATCTCCAGCCGCATCGAGGCATAGCTGTCGGCCAGGCCCACCGGCAGGGTGCGGGTGAGCGGGGTGTGGAGCATCCAGGTGAGGTTGAACTCGCCCACCGACAGCGTGAACACCATCAGGCTGCCGGCCACGATGGAGGGCATGACCGCGGGCACCAGCACGCCCAGGAAGCGCTGCATGAAGCTCGCGCCGAGCGAGCGCGCGGCCTCCTCGAGCGCGCGCAGTTCGGGCCGCGCGAAGGCCGCGGCCACGGTGCGCACCATGAAGGGCAGCGTGAACACCAGATGGCCCACCAGGATGAACGCGAAGCTGCTGCGAAAACCGCGCAGCTGCCCGTAGGCCAGGATGAGCGCGAGCGCCGTGGCCAGGCCCGGCACCGCCACCGGCAGGGTGATGAGCTCCTCGAACAGGCGCATGGCGCGCGAGCGGCTGCGCGCCATGGCGTAGGCGCAGGGCACGCCGGCCAGCAGTGTGCCGGCCACGCAGCACGCGGCCAGCAGCATCGATCGCCAGACGGTGTCGCCATAGCCCTCCCAGACCTCGCGCAGCCAGCGCAGGGTGAGCCCGCTGCTCAGGCCGGTGCTGTAGTTGCCGACCAGACCCGCAGTGACCGAGAGCAGCATCGGCGCCACGGTGAACACCGCCACCAGCAGGGTGAGCGAGAACAGCAGCGGCGAGCGGCGGGTGGCGGACATGGCGGCGTGGCTCAGGCGCCCGCGCCCAGGGCGGGGCCGCCCAGCCGGCGGGCGAGGAAGAGCACCACCCAGGTCATCAGGCCGAGCGCGATCGAGAGCGACGCGGCCAGCGCGAAGTTGGCGTAGTTGGTGAACTCGTTGTAGATGGTGATCGGCAGCACCTCGAACTTGCTGGCCAGCGTGAAGGCCGTGCCGAAGGCGCCCATGGCCGTGGCGAACACGATCGCGCCGCAGGCGAGCGTGGTGGGCGTGAGCGCCGGCACCCAGACATCGCGCAGGATGCGCCAGCGCGAGGCGCCGAGCGATCGCGCCGCCTCCTCGAGCTGCAGGTCCATGGCCTGGGCGGCCGCGGTGTAGCTGGCGATGGCGCGCGGCAGCGAGAAATACAGATAGGCGAGGAACAGACCGGTGAGGCCGTAGGCGAAGGTGATGCGCTCGCCGGTGAGCGCCTCGGCGGCCTGCGCTACCGCGCCCTGCCGGCCGCCGAGCAGGATCATGAAGAAGCCCACGATCACGCCGGGGAAGGACAGCGGCAGGGTCAGCACCGAGAGCAGCGCGCGCCGCCCGGCGAAGCGGGTGCGGGCCAGGTACAGCCCCACCGCCGCCCCCAGCGCGAGGGTGGCGGCAGTGACCGCGAGCGACAGCGCCACGGTGTTGACCAGGCTGCTGGCATAGCGCGCGCTGGTGAGCACCGCGAAGTAGGTGGACCAGCCCTTGCCGGCGGGCAGCGCCACCAGCCATGCCATGGGCAGCAGCCAGAAGGCGAAGAACAGCGCCGCCGCCGGCGCCAGGCACAGCGCGATCAGGTGCCGGCTCACGGCACCTCTTTCAGGTAGCGCTCGGAGAAGGCCTTCTGCACCGTGGCCATCTTCGCGTAGTCGACCGCCTTGGCGCGGGCGTACTCGCTGGCCGGCAGGAAGCGGGCCTGAGCCTCCTTGGAGATGGCCGAGGCGCGCACCGGCCGCAGGAAGGCATTGGCCCAGATCGCCTGGCCCTCGTCGGACAGGATGAACTCCAGCGCCTTCTGGCCGTTGGCCGCGTTGGGGCCCTTGGCCACGAGGCTCATCACATAGGGCACCACCACCGTGCCTTCGGCCGGGATCACGAACTCGACCTTGGCGTTGTCCTTGTACTTCGCGCGGTAGGCGTTGAAGTCGTAGTCGAGCAGGATGGCGATCTCGCCCGAGAGCACCCGCGCGTAGGAGGTCTGCTTGGGCACGATCGGGTCGTTCTTCTTCAGCGCCTTGAACCACTCGATGGCCGGGCCGAAGTTGTCCATGGTGCCGCCGCGCGCGTTGTTGACCGCCACCGCGCCCACATAGCCCACGAAGGCCGAGGCCGGGTCGAGATAACCGATCAGGCCCTTGTACTCGGGCTTGAGCAGATCGGCCCAGGAGCGCGGGATGGGCTTGCCCTTGAGCGCGTCGACATTGACCATGAAGCCGAGCGTGCCGGAGTGGATGGTGAACCAGTGGCCCTCGGGATCCTTCAGGCCCTCGGGGATCTCGTTCCAGGCCGAGGGCTTGAAGGCCGCGGTCACACCGTCCTTGCGGGCCTGCACGCCGAAGGTCACACCGTAGTAGGCGATGTCGGCTACCGGGCTGGCCTTCTCGGCCACCAGCTGCGCCAGGGTCTGGCCGGAGTTCTTGTTGTCGGGCGGGATGGTGATGCCGGTGCGCGCCTTGATGGCGCGCAGCTGGCTGGCCCAGTCGGCCCATTCCGGCGGGCAGTTGTAGCAGATGGCGGTCTGGGCCTGGGCTGCGCCAGCGGCCAGCAGGCCGGCGGCCACGACGGCGCGCGCGAGGGACGACAGGGAGATCATGCGGTGCTCCTGGTGGGTGTGGACGATGAACGGGCAGGCGGGGCCGCGCAGGACTCGCCGGCGCGGATTCGGTAAGGCAGGCTCAGGCTGGATTCGGGCCCGGGGGCGGTGCCCGCCGCGAGCGAGGTCAGCAGCCAGTCGACGCAGCGTTCGCCGATCTCGCGGCTGGGCTGCACCACCGTGCTCAGCTGCGGCGAAAGCTCCTCGCCGAGTGCGATGCCGTCGAAGCCCACCACCGACAGCTGCTGCGGCACCCGCAGCCCGGCCAGCGCCGCGGCGCGCAGGCTGCGCAGGGCGAGCAGGTCGTTGGAGCACAGCAGCGCGGTGGGCCGGTTTGCCCGGCGAAGGCGTTCGGTGAGCGCCTGGGTGGCGGCCTGCATGAACGGCACCTCGATCAGCTCGGCCTGCGCGAGCCCGGCGGCGACCATCGCGCGGGCGAAGCCGCGGTGACGCTGGCGGGCGCGGTCGGAGGCCGACAGGGTGCCGCTCACCATGGCGATCCGGCGATGGCCCAGCCCGACCAGCCAGCGCACGATCTCGGCGCAGGCGGCCTCGCCATCGACCGACACGCAGGGCTGGCCGCGGTGGCGGTTGTAGGCGAGCACATAGGGCACCCGCCCCTGACGCAAGCGGCCGAGGCTGGCGCAGCGGCCGGCGCTGGCCACGGTGAGGATCACGCCATCGACGCTGCGGGCCATCAGGTGCTCGATGGCCTCGCGCTCGAGCGCGGTGCGGTACTCGGTGACCAGCGGCACGATGGCATGGCCTGCGGCGCGGGCGCGCTCGGCGATGCCTTCCAGGCACTCGGCGAACACCGGGTTGAGCAGCGTGGGCAGCACCACGCCCAGGCTGCGGCTGCGCTGCGTGCGCAGGGTGCGCGCGCTGGCGTTGGGCACGAAGGACAGCGCGTCGGCGCTCTCGAGCACCCGCGCCAGGGTGGCGCTGGCCACCAGGTGCGGCGCATTGAAGGCCCTGGAGACCGTGGCCGGCGAGACCCCGGCGTGTGATGCAACCCGATGGATGGACATGCCGATGAAATCGTTTTCAACGGGGCGAGTGTAATGGCCCTGCATGACCGCTGCGTGAAGGCGCCGGTGGTATAAAGACCGGAATCCGGTCCATCGGCCGGCGGGCCCGCGCGGCCCGCCCCCGCCCCATCTCCCATGACCCTCTGCGAGCTGCTCGGAATCCGCCTGCCCGTCATCCAGGCGCCCATGGCCGGCGTGCAGGCCGGGGCGCTGGCGCTGGCGGTCAGCCGCGCCGGCGGCCTGGGTTCGCTGCCCTGCGCCATGCTCGCGCCGGCCGCGCAGCCCGAGGCGATCGCAGCCTTGCAGGCCGCCACCGCGCAACCCGTCAACATCAACTTCTTCTGCCACCGGCCGCCGGCGCCCGATGACGCCGCCGAGCAGGCCTGGCGCGCGCGGCTGGCGCCCTTCTACCGGGAGCTGGGCCTCGATCCCTCGGCGATTCCGGCCGGGGGCGGCCGCCAGCCCTTCGACGCCGCGGCCGCCGAGATGATCGAGGCCTGCCGGCCACGGGTGGTCAGCTTTCATTTCGGTCTGCCCGAGCCGGGCCTGCTCGCGCGGGTCAAGGCCACCGGGGCGAGGGTCATGTCCTCGGCCACCACCGTGGCCGAGGCGTGCTGGCTGCGCGACCATGGCGCCGATCTGATCATCGCCCAGGGCCTCGAGGCCGGCGGCCACCGCGGGCATTTCCTGTCGCCCGACCTCTCCCTGCAGGCCGGCACGCTGGCGCTGGTGCCGCAGATCGTCCGTGCGGTCGATCGGCCGGTGATCGCTGCCGGGGGCATCGCCGATGCGGCCGGCGTGGCGGCGGCCTTCGCCCTGGGCGCGGCCGGGGTGCAGGTGGGCACCGCCTTCCTGCTCTGCCCCGAGGCCACCACCAGCGCGGTTCACCGCCAGGCCCTGCGCGAGGCTCCTGCGCGCGGCACCGCGCTCACCACGCTGTTCACCGGCCGCCCGGCCCGCGGCCTGATGAACCGGCTGATGCGCGAGCTCGGGCCCCTGGACCCGGCCGCGCCGGCCTTTCCCACCGCCAGCACCGCCATCGGCCCGCTGCGCGCCGCGGCCGAAGCCGCCGGCAGCCCGGATTTCTCGCCCCTGTGGGCCGGGCAGAACACCAGCGGCTGCCGCGAGGCGCCGGCGGCCGAGGTGCTGACCGAGCTGGCCCGCGGCGTGCCGCCGGCGCTGCTCGGTGCCCCGGCATGACCGCGACCATGACCACCCATTGCCGATCCGCGCCGGCTCGCGTCGCGTCGCATGGCATCCGCCGGCCATGCCGCTGCGCCCGCTGATCCGCATTCCCCGCGGCCTGCCGGCCTGGCTGGGCCTGGTGTTCGCGGTGGCGGCCGCGGGCGGCCTTGCACCGGGTGACGCGCCGGTGTTCTACCAGCAGCTCGTCCTGCCGCCCTGGGCGCCGCCCGGCTGGCTGTTCGGCCCGGCCTGGGGCGTGCTCTATCCCATGCTCGGCGTGGCGGCCTGGCTGGTCTGGCGCGCGCGCGGCTGGGGCGGCGCGCCGCTCGCGCTGGGGCTGTTCGTCGCGCAGCTGCTGGCCAACCTCGCCTGGACCTTCCTGTTCTTCAGCTTCCGGCTGGGCGGTATTGCCTTCGCCGAGGCGTTGCTGCTGTGGCTGCTGCTGCTGGCCACGACCATCGCCTTCTGGCGCGTGCGTCCGCTCGCCGGCGCGCTGCTGCTGCCCACGCTCGCGTGGGTGGCGTTCGCGTGCGCGCTCAACCACGCGGCGTGGCGGCTGAACCCGGCGCTGCTCGGGGGCTGAGCAGGGCCGCGGCCGGTCAGCAGCAGCCGAGCGCGCCGCGCCGGTAGAAGGGTCCGAGGTCCTCGGC
Source organism: uncultured bacterium (assembly GCA_903934795.1). Taxonomy (GTDB): domain Bacteria; phylum Pseudomonadota; class Gammaproteobacteria; order Burkholderiales; family Burkholderiaceae_E; genus Quisquiliibacterium. The sequence goes on from CAIZPE010000146.1 coordinate 19,882, forward strand.
CATCTCGCGCAGCGTGGCCCGCCATGCGGCGGCCCGCGGATCGGCGGCCAGCGCCGCGCGGGTGCGGGCCAGCAGCTCGGCGCGCAGGGCCGGCTCGTCCACGCCGGTGACGCGGCCCTCGGCCACCACGGGCCGACCGCCCACGAAGAGCGCAGCCACATGCCCGCCGTGGCCCCGTGCCATCAGCAGATCGAGCGGATCCACATCCGCGAAGAGGCTGTCGTCGTCGAGGCTCTCCCAGTCGAGCACCAGCACGTCGGCGGGGCAGCCCAGCGCGAGCAGCGGGCCGGTCGCGGCATCGCCCGCCGTCGAGGC
>CAIZPE010000147.1 GCA_903934795.1 uncultured bacterium
ATGCGCGAGAGTGACTGGAGTTCAGACGTGTGCTCTCCGATCTATGCCCACCCCCGTCTTCGCCGGCCCGCAGGTCTGCTTGACACCGCCTTCGGTGAGATTGCCCCAGCGGGTGGATCGCTTGCCCGCGGCATCCACGCCAGGGAGCATGCCGATCGAACACTCGCCGTAGCGGACATCACCGTCGATCCGCAGCCCGTTCAGCCCGTCGCCGAAGCTGGCTGCACGCACCGCCACCCCGGGCGGCAGCGAACCGAAGTGCAGGATGCCGCCCGGCTTGAGCTCCTTGTCCCAGTCGCAGGCCGATGCACCGGCCACGGCCAGACACTCATGCATTGCATTGTCGGCGCCGCGCATGGCGGCAACCACACCCGCCCAGCGCGACTTGAGCACGTAGTTGGTGTAGACGGGGTAGGCAGCAGAGCCCAGAACGCCGACCACCGCGACCGCGATGGCCATTTCAACCAGGGTATGACCCTGGATGGGCGCCGCAGGATGAGCCGGGGGCGCCGAAACTTCTCGAACGGATCCGACCAGGGTCCTGCGGGTCATGCGGTTCCTGCGGGTGTTGCACCGGCCTGCGGGGAATGCCGCCCGGGCTTTTCAGATTGGTGATCGGCACGAGCGTCACCCGATTGAGCGCATCCGGCGCGAACGGCGCGAAGCCGACGACCGGCGGCAGCCCGGGGTCGCGGTAGAGTCGGGAACCTTCCGGAGAGCCTCATGCCCAGGACCCTGCATCTCGGCGCCTTCATGCGCCCCGTCGGCATCCACACCGCCTGGTGGCGCTATCCCGGCGCCTGGCCCGATGCCAACTTCAATCTCGGCCATCTCGTGCGCATGATCCAGACCCTGGAGCGCGGCTGCTTCGATGCCTTCTTCATGGCCGACCACCTCGCAGTACTCAACATGCCCATGGCTGCCCTGCGACGCAGCGCCACCGTCAGCTCCTTCGAGCCGCTCACCCTGCTCTCGGCCCTGGCCATGGTCACGCAGCGCATCGGCCTGGTGGCCACCGCGTCCACCACCTTCGACGAGCCTTATCACATCGCCCGGCGCTTCGCCTCGCTGGATCACCTCAGCGGCGGCCGGGCAGGCTGGAACATCGTCACCACCTCGAACCCCGATGCCGCGCTCAATTTCGGCCTGACCGAGCACATGGAGCACGACGAGCGCTATCGCCGTGCGCGCGAGTTCTTCGCGGTGGTGACCGGGCTGTGGGACAGCTGGGCCGACGACGCCTGGCTGCGCGACCCCGAGAGCGGGGTGTTCTTCGACGAGCGCCGTCTGCATGTGCTGGACCACCACGGCGAGCACCTGCAGGTGCGCGGGCCGCTGAACATCGCCCGGCCCATCCAGGGCTGGCCGGTGATCGTGCAGGCCGGTGCTTCCGAGGCAGGTCGCCAGCTCGCCGCAGAGACGGCGGAGCTGGTCTTCTGCAGCCACCGCAGCATCGACGAGGGCCGCCGCTTCCGCGAGGACATCCATGCCCGCATGCGAGCGTCGGGGCGTGAGCCCGACTCGCTCAAGATCCTGCCCGGTGCCCTGGTGACCGTGGGCCGCAGCACCCAGGAGGCGCAGGAACGGCAGGCGCTCCTGGACAGTCTCGTGCATCCCGACAGCGCACTGCCCAACCTGTCGATCCGGCTCGGCGTGGATGCGTCGGGGTTTGCGCTGGACGAACCCCTGCCCGACATTCCCCAGACGAATCAGAGCCAGAGCGGTCAAAACGCGCTTCTGACACTCGCGCGACGCGATGGCCTGACGGTGCGACAGCTCGCCGCGATGGTGGGCGGCTACGGCGGGCTCAAGATGGTCGGCACCGCCACCGAGATCGCCGACACCATGGAAGCGTGGCTGCTGTCGGAGGCCTGTGACGGCTTCAATGTCATGTTCCCCACCGTGCCCGCCGGGCTCGATGACTTCGTCGATCTGGTGGTGCCCGAACTGCAGCGACGAGGCCTGTTCCGGCGCGCCTATCAGGGACGCACCCTGCGCGAGCATCTCGGCCTGCACCGCCCGCCCAACCGTTTCTTCGGCTGACCCGCACAGCCCCGAGCTGCAACGCGCGAGGCCGGCGCCCGCCCCCGTTCAGAAGCTCGACCGGGTGTGGACCAGGAACTGCACGCGGCTCATGCGGGCGTCGGGATTGATCGGCACCGCCACATCGAGGTGGATCACGCTGATGAAGGCCGAGCGCACATTGAACAGCCGAAGCCCGACACCGACATTGCCCAGCCAGCCCGGGTTGAGCAGGTTGATGTTGTCGCCTCCCCAGGCGCGGCCCAGGTCGGCGAACACGGCGCCGCCGACCCGCAGCAGCTGCCACCAGAACTGGTCGGTGTAGTAGCGCTCTTCGATGGTGAGCAGGGCGCGCCGGGTGCCGGCCTGATAACGCAGCGGGTAGCCACGCAGCCCGTTGTCCCCGCCCAGCAGCAGCGTGTCGGCCACCCCGGGGCGGGTGATCGCGTCGGCCGAGACCGACCCGTAGAACAGCCAGCGTCCCGTCTGGGGCAGGAAGTACTGCGCCCTGGCCGACACCCGCTGCCGATCCACCTGGCCATCGAGCAGCCGGCCAGACACCGAGGCCACCGCCAGCAGCCGGTGCCGTGGCGCCGGCTCGAAGCCGCGGCTCAGCGAAGCCTGGTAGAGCAGCGGGTCGGCCGTGGACCCCAGCGAGCGCATCGCCTGACCGATCTGCACGCTGGCCGCCAGACCCATCGCCAGGAACTCCGGACGGCCGATCTGGCTGAGGTTGCTGGTCTTCTCGAAGCGGTCCTCGATCAGGTCCACCCTGACGAAAGGAGCCACCAGGGTCTCGTCGCCAGGCAGTCGGGCAGGCGGCGCCTTGCCGGGCTCCAGTCCGTAGGCATCTTCGCGCGCACCCACGCCGACGGTGTAGCGCCGTACCCAGCCCTCGGCAAGGCCGCCCGACCAGCCGACATAGGCCTCCGCGAGGTTCTGCTGATGGCGATACTGGCTGGCCACCTCGCCGGCGTTGTAGACCGAATCGATGCGGTCATCGCGCGACACCCCCACGCCTGCCGACCAGCGGCTGTCCAGCGCACGGAAGGGCCTTGCCAGCCGCAGGCCGCGGCGTTCGCCGTCGCTGTTGCTCGAGAGCACGAGAGAGCCGGCCAGCTCCGACCCGAAGAGCCGATCGCCGGCAAGCTGGAAGTCGCTTTCACTGCGATCGACATCGGTGGAGCGCCCGATACCGAGCTGGATGCCGGTGCCGGCGAGGTTGTACTCGCGCAACGACACCGAGCGGGAATTCTCGCCCCCCGAACGGCCCAGACTCAGGCCGGGCTCGATGGTCCAGCTATCGCGGGTGATCACCTCGATGTCGACGAGACCGTCGCGCACCGGCACCACGCGCATCTCGACATCCTGCAGGAAGCCGGTGCCCCGCAGCAGCCGCTCCGATTCCTCGATGAGCCGCGCGGAAAGCCGCTCGCCCGCCCTGAACAGCAGGATGCGTTCGATCACCCCCGCGCGGGTGCGGATGTGCAGGGCATTGGCCCAGCGAAACAGGCGCTTGTCCTCGTCGGGATTGCTGGTGTCGAAGATGTTGCGGTTGAGGATGCGGACCTCGTTGATCCGCACACCGGCCGCCTCGAGGTGGACCAGCATCGCGCCATCGGTGGGCGCAGCGCGGGCCGGCAAAGCCACGATGACCCCCAGGACCAGCCAGAGGGCGCACCCGAGTCTCGACAGCCTGAACCTCATCGATCGATTGTACCGAGGCGCCGGGTCGCCAACCCGCGGCCACCGCTACACTCACCGCTCCGGATCAGCGCGAAGGCAAACGGGCATGGGTGGCGAGGAGCACGAGGCGGGCGGCGGCACCGCGGGACCGCTCGCGGTGGTGATCGGCGCGAGCGGCGGCCTGGGCGCGGCGCTGGTGCACGGGCTGCGTCGGGAACCGCACTGGCCCAGGGTGCTGGCACTCTCGCGCACGCCGCCCGACAAGGTGTGGGACGCGGCGGCCGAAGCCCCTGCGGATGCCACGCGCGACGCAACGCCCGACAGGCCAACCGCAGGCCTCGCGCACGGCCGCATCGACCTCACCGATCCCGACAGCATCGCGGCGGCCGCCCGGCAGGCAGCCGCGCTCGGTGAGGTCCGGCTGGTGATCGTGGCCACCGGCCTGCTCCACGGGCCTGGCGTAGCGCCCGAAAAGCACTGGGGCGCCATCGACCCGCAGGCCATGGCCACGCTGTTCGCGGTCAACTGCACCGGGCCGGCCCTGGTGGCGCGGCACTTCCTGCCGCTGATGCCGCGGCGCGGGCGCTCGGTGTTCGCGGCGATATCTGCCCGGGTGGGCAGCATCGGCGATAACCGGCTTGGCGGCTGGTATGGCTACCGGGCCTCCAAGGCTGCGCTGAACATGACTCTCAAGGGGCTGGCGATCGAGCTCGCGCGGCGCTCGCCCGAGGCGCTTTGCATCGGCCTGCACCCGGGCACGGTCGACACCGCCCTGTCGCGCCCCTTCCAGACGGGAGTGGCCGCCGGCCGCCTGTTCAGCCCGGACGCGTCGGCAGCCCGCCTGCTGGCGGTGATCGACTCGACCGGCCCCGAACACAGCGGCAGCGTATTGGCCTGGGACGGTTCGGTGGTTCCGCCCTGAGCTGACCGGTCGGGTGGTGGCGCAACCCGAGGGGCAAGAACCGCCCTTCCACCCGGACGCGCCCGCTCGCGACCCCATGCCGGCGTCTCGGATGCCGGCCGAGCGCGCGCCGGACAAGCCGCTGGCGCAGTAACATCCATCATCGCCGGCGATTTCCCCGGCCAACCCCATTCGGAGACCGGCCATGGCCCACTACGACCTCATCATCCGCGGCGGCACCCTGCACGACGGTACCGGCAGCGAACCGCGGGTGGCCGACATCGCGGTCAAGGATGGCCGCATCGCCGCCATCGGCGAAGTGATCGGCGGCGCCTCCGAAGAAATCGACGCCCGCGGCCTGCTGGTCACCCCGGGATTCGTCGACGTCCACACCCACTACGACGGTCAGACCACCTGGGAGAGCCAGCTCGCGCCGTCCTCGCAGCATGGGGTCACTTCGGTGGTCATGGGCAACTGCGGCGTGGGCTTTGCCCCCTGCAAGCCCGAGCAGCGCGACATCCTGGTCAAGGTCATGGAAGGCGTGGAAGACGTGCCCGAGGTGGTCATGACCGAGGGCCTGCCCTGGAACTGGGAAACCTTCCCCGAATACCTCGACGCGCTCGAGGCACGGCAGTTCGACATCGATGTGGCTGCCCAGCTGCCGCACTCCGCGCTGCGGGTGTATGTCATGGGCGAGCGCGCCGCCAGGCATGAGCCCCCCACGGCCGAGGATCTCGCCCGCATGCGCCAGCTCACCGCCGAAGCGGTGCGTGCCGGGGCGCTCGGGGTGACCACCTCGCGCAACATGATGCACCGGACCAAGGCAGGCGAACTCGCGCCCAGCCTGTACTCCGAGGAAGACGAACTCGGCGCGCTCGCCGAAGGTCTCAAGGATGCCGGCCAGGGCGTGTTCCAGATCATCCCGGCGCCGATGGGCGACGCGCGCTCCGAATTCGCGCTCATGCGCCGGCTGGCCGAGCGCAGCGGCCGTCCGCTGTCGTATTCCCTCATCCAGATGCCCACCGGCGACGAAAACGGCTGGCGCGATTCCCTCGCTGCGCTCAGCCAGGCCGCCCGCGACGGTCTGGAAATGCGCGCCCAGGTGGCGCCGCGCCCGGTGGGCATGTTCTACGGGCTCGATCTCAGCTTCCACCCTTTCGTCTTTCACCCGAGCTACAAGGCGATCAGCCGTCTGCCGCTGGCCGAACGCGTGGCCCGCATGAAAGACCCGGCATTCCGCGCTCAACTGATGCAGGAGCATCCGCAGGACACCAACCCGGTGAGTCTCGCGACCGTGAAGTCCTTCCGTTATGCCTATGCCTGGGACCAGGAGGCGAATTACGAGCCCGATCTCGGCCAGCGGCTCGATCGCCGCGCGAAAGCGGCCGGACTGTCGATCGAGGAATTCGCCTACGACCTGCTGCTGGCCCATGAAGGCCGCGCCATCTTCTACCAGCCCGCGGCCAACTATCGCGACGGCAATCTGAATGCGGTTCGCGAAATGCTCGTGCATCCCCGCGCCGTTGTCGGCCTGGCCGATGGGGGCGCGCATTACGGCATGATCTGCGACGCCAGTTTCCCCACCTATTTTCTCACCCGCTGGGCCCGCGATGCCGGGCCCGAGCAGCGCATCGCCCTGCCCGAGGCGATCGCGGCCCTCACCAGCGCTCCGGCCATGCTCGCCGGTCTGGCAGACCGGGGCAGGCTCGCCGTCGGGTTGAAGGCCGACATCAATGTCATCGACTTCCCGCGCCTGAGGGTGCATGTCCCCTCGGTGGCGCACGACCTGCCGGCGGGCGGTCGTCGCCTGCGTCAACCCGCTGATGGCTATGTGGCCACCATCGTCTCGGGCACCGTCACCTACCGGAACGGGAAGGCCACCGGCGCGCTGCCAGGCCGACTGGTGCGCGGCCAGCGGGTGCCGGCCGCGGTGGCCGCCTGAGGCGGCCTCGTTCGCTCAGCCCGCCGCCTTCAGCAGGAAATCCTCGCGCTTGCGACCGGCGGCCTCGGCCTCGGCCAGCCAGGTGGGCGCGCGGCCCCGTCCCGTCCAGGTCTGGCCGGTGGCCTCGTCGCGGTACTTGATCGCCACCGGCTTGCGCGCCGCGGCGGCAACCGGTCTGGCGGCGCCAGCCGATTTGCGGGGCGCCTTGGCCTTGAGCGCCTCCTGAATATCGTCAAGCGTGATGCCCTCGGCCTTCATCCGGCGCACGATGTCACGGACTGCCGGGCCCTTGCGACTGGCCTTGAGTTTCTCCGCTTTCTCCTGCAGACGACGGATCTGGGTTTCGATCGATTTCAGCGATGCGGCTCGCGCCATGAGTATCCTCCAAATTGAATAGCCAGTTTAACCGCAATTCGGGATCAGTCTCAAGCAGTGAGATTCCCTGATACTCGATGACAGGTGATTCCACGCAGCAATGCCCTAAAAACCCCTGTCAAGACAGGGTCGTATCGAACGACGAATCGTCGGCATAACCAAGAGCCCATCCCATGCGTCCCACCCTCCCCCTGCTCATCACCACCGACTTTCCGGCGCTGCGTCGCCGCCGACTTGAAACCCTGCAGGTCAATCTCGGGTATCGCTGCAATCAGAGCTGCCTGCATTGCCATGTGAACGCCGGTCCGAATCGCACCGAGATGATGGACGCGCCAACCATCAACACGGTGCTGGCGGTGCTGCGCGCCCGGAAAATCAGCACGCTCGATCTCACCGGCGGAGCGCCCGAACTCAATCCCCATTTCCGTGATCTGGTTGCCGATGCCCGTGCCCTCGGCACGCGGGTGATCGACCGCTGCAACCTGACCATTCTTTCGGAGCCGGGTCAGGCCTCGCTGGCGGATTTTCTGGCCGGGCAGCGGGTGGAAATCACCGCCTCCCTGCCCTGCTATTCCCCGGCCAATGTCGACCGGCAGCGCGGCAATGGGGTATTCGAGCGCAGCATCGCGGGTCTGCAACAGCTCAATGCGCTCGGCTACGGCAGGCCCGGTACCGGACTGGTGCTCAATCTGGTCTACAACCCGCAGGGCCCCAGCCTGCCGCCAGCCCAGGGGCCACTCGAGGCCGATTACAAGCGCGAACTGCGGCAGCACTTCGGCATCGAGTTCAACCACCTGTTCGCGCTGGCCAACATGCCGATCCAGCGATTCGGCAGCACGCTGCTCAGCCACGGCCAGTTCGATGCCTACATGCAGCTGCTGCGGTCGGCCCATCGCCCCGAGAACCTGGACACGGTGATGTGCCGCAGCCTGATCAGCGTCGACTGGCAGGGCAATCTCCATGACTGCGACTTCAACCAGATGCTGGGCATGCCGGCTGGCCTGCGGGGGCAGACCCGCGCGCATCTGCGCGATCTGCTCAAGGTCGACGCAGAAGATTCCCCGATCCGGGTGGCCGGGCACTGCTACGGCTGCACCGCCGGGCAGGGCAGCAGCTGCGGTGGCGCACTGGTGCCCGAGGCGTCCGATGGCGCTCAGTCGCCGGCCCAGTCGCAGGCTGCGATCGGGGTCGCCACCTGATGCGCCGCGGCCGCCGCGCCCTGCCCTGGCTGGGCGCGCTGCTCGCGCTCGCCGGTGCCGTGGCGCTCTACCGCCACGGCGAACTCGCGCGACTGCTCACCCTCGAGCAGTTGCAGTCCAGTCACGCCGCGCTGCTCGGCGCCTACGAGGCGCGACCGCTGATCACGGTGCTCGCCTTCTTCGGCGTGTATGTGCTCGCGGCGGCGCTGTCGATTCCGGGCGCCGTGATCCTCACCCTGGCCGCAGGGGCGATCTTCGGTCTGGGCCTTGGCCTGCTGGTGGTCTCGTTCGCCTCGAGCCTGGGTGCGTTGCTGGCCTTCCTGGCGTCGCGCTACCTGCTGCGTGATCTCGTGCAGGCGCGCCTGGGCAAGTCACTGGCCCCGATCAACCAGGGGGTCGCGCGCGAAGGCACCGCGTATCTGCTCACGCTGCGGCTGGTGCCGGTGTTCCCGTTCTGGCTGATCAACCTGCTGATGGGTCTCACGCCGATGGGCGCGGGCCGCTTCTACCTGGTGAGCCAGATCGGCATGCTGGCCGGCACGGCGGTCTATGTGAACGCCGGCACCCAGCTTGCCGCCATCCGCTCGGCCGGCGACATCCTCTCGCCCGGGCTGCTCGGCAGCTTCGTGCTGCTGGGCCTTTTTCCGCTGCTGGCCTCACGCGCCGTGGCCTGGGCGCAGGCGCGCCGCCAGTATGCCCGCTGGCCGCGGCCGGCCCGCTATGACCGCAACCTGGTGGTGATCGGGGCCGGTGCCGGCGGGCTGGTCACCGCGTACATCGCCGCGGCGGTCAAGGCCAGGGTCACGCTGGTGGAAGGCCACCGCATGGGCGGTGACTGCCTCAACTCGGGCTGCGTGCCCAGCAAGGCGCTGATCCGCTCGGCCAGGCTCGCCCACCAGCTCCGGCAAGCCGAGGGGTTCGGCATCAGTGCAGCCACCGGCACGGTGGACTTCGCGGCGGTGATGCGGCGCGTGCACCGGGTGATCGCCGATATCGAACCCCATGACTCGGTCGAGCGGTACACGGCACTCGGTGTGGAGGTGCTGCAGGGACATGCCCGCATCGTCAGCCCCTGGTGCGTCGAGGTCACGCTGGCCGATGGCGCGGTGCAGCGCCTGACCACGCGCAGCATCGTGATCGCCGCGGGTGCCAGCCCGGTGGTGCCGGCAATTCCGGGGCTGCGCGAGGCGGGCTTTCTCACCAGCGAGAACCTGTGGTCGCTGACCGAACTGCCGCGCCGGCTGGTGGTGCTGGGCGGCGGGCCGATCGGCTGCGAGCTGGCGCAGAGCTTCGCCCGGCTCGGGTCCGAGGTAACCCAGGTGGAGATGGCGCCCCGCGTGCTCGCCCGCGAAGACCCCGAGGTGGCCGAGCAGGTGGCCGCGTCCCTGCGTGCCGACGGCGTCAGGCTGCTCACCGGTCACCAGGCGCTGCGGGTTGAGCAAGACGCGCAGGGCCGCCGCCTGATCGTGGGCCAGGATGGCCAGGAGCATGCGCTGGCCTTCGACCAGATCCTGTGCGCGGTGGGCCGCTCCCCGCGGGTGACCGGCTACGGCCTGGAAGAGCTCGGCATCCCGCTCGGCGAGCGCGGCACCATCCAGACCAATGCCTGGCTGCAGACCCTCTATCCGAACATCTACGCGGTGGGCGATGTGGCCGGCCCCTACCAGCTCACCCATGTCGCGGCCCATCAGGCCTGGTATGCCGCGGTGAATGCGCTCTTCGGGCGATTCCGCCGGTTCAGGGCCGACTACTCGGTGATCCCCTGGACCACCTTCACCGATCCCGAGGTGGCGCGTGTGGGTTTGTCGCAGGCCGAGGCGGCCGCGCAGGGCATCGCCCACGAGGTCACGCGCTATGACCTCGCCGACCTCGATCGTGCGATCGCCGACGGCGTCGCGCACGGCTTCGTGAAGGTGCTCACCGTGCCCGGCAAGGACCGCATCCTGGGCGTGTGCATCGTCGGCGAACATGCCGGCGAGCTGCTCGCCCCCTGGGTGCTGGCCATGCGGCACGGCCTGGGCCTGAACCGCATCCTGGGCACCATCCACACCTACCCCACCCTGGCCGAGGCGAACAAGTACGCCGCCGGCCAGTGGAAACGCGACCATGCACCGCAGCGGCTGCTGCGCTGGGTGGCGCGCTATCACGACTGGGAGCGCCGATGAGCGCCGCGCACACCCTTCAGGCACCGCAGGCGGCCCAGCCCCAGGCCGATCCGCCGCAAGTCCGCCCGCCGCAAGACGACGCCCCCGGCCGGACCTGTCCGCTGCATTACCGCTATCAACCTGACGTCTTCGCCAGCCCGGCGCCGGCCGATCTGCAGGATCTCGAAGTGCTCTATGTCGTGGGCGGCCTGTACGGCAATCCGCTGGCGCTCGACGCGGTGCTGGCCCGGTTCGATCGGGAGTCCGGCCGCAAGTGCCTGGTCTTCAATGGCGACTTCCACTGGTTCGACACCGATCCGGCGCTCTTCGCGCAGGTGCAGCGTGGCGTGCTGGCGCACCGGGCCCTGCGCGGCAATGTCGAGACCGAGCTTGCCGCGCCGCCGCCCGACGAGGGCGAGGACCCGGGCTGCGGCTGCGCCTACCCCGAGTGGGTGGGCGACGCGGTCGTGGCGCGCTCCAACCGCATCCACGCCCGCCTTCGGCAGGCGCCGAGCGCCGCCGAACGCGCGCAACTGCAGGCATTGCCGATGTGGCTGCGCGCCGATGCGGCGGGCCTGCGGATCGGCATCGTTCATGGTGATGCGCAGTCGCTCGCCGGCTGGGGCTTCGCCCAGGAGCATCTGCGTGACCCCGCCCACCTCGACACGGTGCGCGACTGGTTCGCGCGCGCGCAGGTGGATGCCTTCGCCTGCACCCACACCTGCCTGCCGGTGTTCCAGCAGCTGGGGCTGGCCGGCGATGGCCGGCACGGCTGGGTGTTCAACAACGGCGCGAGCGGCATGCCCAACTTCAGCGGCGACACCGCCGGGCTGCTCACCCGGATTGCGACCACGCCGGTCAGCGGCGAGACGCGCCGCTTCGGGGTGCGCGTGGGCGAAGCCCACATCGACGCGATCGCGCTCGACATCGACCAGCACCGCTGGCGGGACACCTTCCTGCGCCAGTGGCCCGCCGGCAGCGACGCGCACGCCTCGTACTTCGAACGGATCTGCCGCGGGCCCGACTATGCGCTCGCCGACGCGGTGCGCCACGCGGCGCAGGCGCCGCTCAGTGCGGCCAGTCGAAACGCGGCGGCTTGCGGTCCATGAAGCGGGCCACCGCCTCGAAGAAGTAGTCGCTGTTCAGGCAGGCCGCCTGACCCGTGCCCTCGAGGCGCGCCATGGTGGCGTAGTCGGACTCGAGCGACTGGTTGGTGAAGAGCTTGGTCATGGCAAGCGCCTGGGGCGAGCCCTGTGCGAAGCTGCGCGCCATGGCCATCGCAGCCTCGATGACCGCAGAAGGCTCATGCACCGAGTGCACCAGGCCCAGCGTGCTGGCCTCTTCCACCGAGACCACCCGCGCGGTCATCATGATGTCCTTGGCGCGGCGCTGACCGATCATGCGCGGCAGCAGGTAGAGCGCCGCGAGGTCGGGCAGCGCGCCGATACGGTTGAAGGCCATGCAGAAGCTCGCCCGCGGCGAGGCCACGATGAAGTCGCAGGCCAGCGCCAGCGAGAAGCCGGCGCCAAAGGCCGGGCCGTCCACCGCGGCGATCACCGGCATCTCGAGGTTGTAGAGCTTCTCGAACCAGGCATGGCTGCGGCTCATGCGCCGGCGGATGCCCTCGACATCGCGCACCGGCGAACCATCGGGGTTGCGACGGGAGGTCAGCGCGCGCAGATCGCCGCCCGCGCAGAACACCCCCGGCGAGCCGGTGATCACCAGCGCCCGCCAGTCATCGCTGCTGGCGGCCAGGCGCACCACCTCGTCGAGATCGTCCTTGAGGTCCTGGGTCATCGCGTTGCGGCTCGGCGCATCGGTCATCGTCAGGCAGGCGATGCCCCCCGACACGCTGAGCGTCGACTTGCGCAGGGCGGGGGAGACCGGGGCCGGAATGGTGGGCACTGCGGGCTGCATGGGACGCTCCTCCAGGGGATCGGCCGGGGACGCGCGCCCTGGCTCGATGCATGATTCTAGGAGTGCATGCGCCGCTGATGGCGGCCGACAAAGAAAAAGGCCGCTGGGCAGCGGTCTGATGTCTTCATTTTCCGGCGGGGCGGAACATGCTTCATCACAAACCACCTGAGCTTTACAAGGACAAGTAGATCAAGCTCTTGGGGTCCGATTCATCTTTCTAAACGTTGAGACATCTTCTCGTAACGAGCGTTTTCAGAATCCGTGTTTTAGGGTGATGCGGAATTCGAACCTGATAGGTTGCCCCACCGTGCCCTTTGGACCCTTTGTAGAAAGTCGTCAGGGAACCGCCAATTGGTGCACAGAGACGTTTCGTGCGCGAAGTTGTCGCCGATCAGTTAAGCGTTTAGCCAATTCAGCGTTTTTCGAGTGTCTTCTCGAAAAATTTCACGACTTCTGAATTAAAGCCAACATGGAACGCTGCCCGATCGAAGCCCGCCTGACTCGTGCAGATTGCAGGGGCCAACGCTGCGAGCGCAGCGCTGCAGGGGGCCAGGAAATCGAAGTGACCGGCATCTGCAACGACCCGATAGTCCGGCGCTTCGGGTAGCGCCTGTCGCACCGCCTCCGCATATCGCGGGTGCGGTGCCAAGGTGTCATACTCGGCTCGCCAGAGTTGCACAGGC
>CAIZPE010000148.1 GCA_903934795.1 uncultured bacterium
CGGCCATGGAGGCCGCGTTGACATAGGGCGGATTGCTCAGGATGAGGCGATAGCGGCGGCCTGGCAGACCGGCGTACAGGTCGCCCTGATGCAGTTCGATGCGCGTCGCAAGCCCGTGCAGCGCGAGATTCTCGGCCGCGAGTTCAAGCGCTTCGGCCGACAGATCGGTGGCATCGATGCGGGCCTGCGGAAAGCGCAGCGCCGCGGCGATGGCAATGCTGCCGCCGCCCGTGCACAGATCGAGGACCGACACGGGCTCGGGCTCGGGCAGCCAGGGATCGAGCGCGCCGTCCAGGGCCTCGACCAGCACCGAGCGCGGGATCAGCGCCCGCGGGTCGGCCTTGAAGCGCAGCCCGCGCAGCCAGGCCTCGCCGGTGAGGTAGGCGGTGGGCAGGCGTTCGGTGCAGCGGCGCTCCACCAGGTCGGCTACGGCCTGGCGTTCGGCCGGCAGCAGTTGCGCGTCAAGGTGGGGCTCGGGATCGTCCAGGGCCAGGCGCAGCGCCCAGAGCACCAGCCAGGTGGCCTCGTCGCGCAGGCTGTCGGTGCCGTGGCCCAGCGCAACCCCGGCGGCGGCCATCCGGGAGCAGCCCCAGCGGATGAGGTCGCGAACCGTGCGCAGGTGGTGGGCGGCGTCTGCGGGCCCGGGCACCGGGCCGAGCGGCTGGGCCAGCGGCTTGCCGGGAGGAGCCGGGGGAGCGTCAGGAGCGACGCCGCTCATCGCGGAAAGGCCGCGTCGTAGCTCTGCTCCGAGAAGCCGATCAGCAGCCGGTCGTCGGCCTCGAGCACCGGGCGCTTGATCAGGAGCGGGCTGGCGAGCAGCGCCTCCGACAGGCTGGCGGCGTCGACGATCGCGCGGCGCTGGGCCTCGGGCAACTGGCGCCAGGTCTGGCCGCGGCGGTTGAGCAGCGCATCCCAGGGGACGCGCGCCAGCCAGCGTGCGATCAATGCCTCGGTCACGCCATCGGCGCGCAGGTCGTGCCAGCCCACAGCCGCGCCGCGGGCGCGCAGCCACTGTCGCGCCTTGCGGCACTGGTCGCAGGTGTCGATGCCGTAGAGGGTGGGTGTCATGAGGCGGAGGCCGTCGGCCGGGGCGCGAGACGGGTCGCCACTCTACGCGAATTCCGGGGATGCCGGCGCGCAACGCGGTCGATGGTCGTTGCGGGGGGCGCTTCGTGGTGCCTACCGAATATGCATGATGTGTCAACCGTCTGACGGATCTACCTTGAACGGGTACTGAGCCCGCTCAACGCGGTGCGCCCTTCTTCCCGGAGATTTCTCATGCCCCGCCCGTCCCTGATCGGTGCGAGCGTGCTCCTGTGCGCGCTTCATCTTGCCTGGCCTGCTGCCCAGGCCCAGTCCCAGACGCGGGGCGCCCCGGCCACGCTGGCGCCGGTGGAGCGCTTCGAGGTGGTGGGCAACACGCTGTTGCCGCAGGCAACGATCGACACGCGGCTGGCGGCCTTCAAGGGGGCCACCACCCTGGTGCGGCTGCGCGAGGCGGCCGCGGCGGTGCAGGATCTGTACCGCGACGCCGGCTACGGCGGGGTGATCGCGTTCCTGCCGGAGCAGCAGGCCGCGCCGGGGCAGATCCGCATCCGGGTGGTGGAGGGCAAGCTCAGCCTGGTCGAGGTGGCGGACAACCGTCAGTTCAGCGCCGAGAACATCCGCGCGAGCCTGCCCTCGCTGGTCACAGGCGTCACGCCGCGGGTGCGCCAGATCGACGCCGAGATCCAGATGGCCAACGAGAGCCCGGCCAAGGAGGTCAAGGTGCTGCTCGAGCCGGGTCAGGCGCCGGGCAGCGTGGCGGCGCGGGTGATGGTGCTGGAGCAGCCGGTGCAGCGCTGGACGGCGCGGCTGGACAACACCGGAGTGGGCAACACCGGGCAGTGGCGCAGCGCGCTGGGCTGGCAGCACGGCAACCTGTTCGGCCGCGATCATGTGCTGGGCACCGAGGTGCAGACCGCGCCGGCCAACCCGAGCAGGCTGGCGGTGTTCAGTGCCGCCTACCGGGTGCCGCTGTACGCGCAGGCCAGCGCCCTCGACGCGTATGCGGCCTGGTCGGATGTGGACGGCGGGCGCTCGAGCACGGCGGCGGGCGATCTGCTGTTCTCGGGCAAGGGGCGCATCGCGGGGCTGCGGGCCACGCGCTATCTGCCGCGGGTGGGCAATGTGGACCAGCGCGCCAGCCTCGGGGTGGAGCAGCGCGAGTTCATCAACCAGTGCAGCATCGAGGGCTTGCCGCCGGGGGCGTGCGGGCCGGCGGGGGCCAGCGTCACGGTGCGCCCGCTGGCGCTCGGCTACACCGCGCAGGCCGAGGGCGACACCCGCTTCGGTCTCAATGTGTCGGCGCACGCCAATCTCCAGGCTGGCGGCAGCCACGCCGGGGCGGCCGACTTCACCGCGGTGCGCCAGGGCTCACGGCCCGACTACCGGGTGCTGCGGGCCAACGGTTTCGTGGCCCGCTCGCTCAGCGACTGGGGCGTGCTCGGTTTGCGGATGTCGGGTCAGACCACCGACCAGCCGCTGGTGCCGGGCGAGCAGTTCGGCATCGGCGGCAGTCTGTCGGTGCGCGGCTACCTCGAGCGCGAGGTGCTGGGCGACACCGGCCTGCAGGCCTCGCTGGAGCTCTCCAGCACGAACCTGTCGCCGCGGATCTCCGAGGCGCTCAGTCGCACCGAGCTGGTGGTGGTGGGCTTTGCCGATGCGGCGATGGTGCGCAACCAGCAGTCCGATCCCTGCCTGATCGGGCGCAGCAGCTGCACGCTGGCGGGCGCGGGGGTGGGGCTGCGCGCCACCTGGAGCGCCGGCGACCAGATCCTGCGCTTCAGGCTCGATCTGGCGCAGGCCCTGAAGGACGCCTACCGCACCCGTTCGGGTGACTGGCGCCTGCACGGCAGCCTGTCCATCACGTTCTGAGACCTGTCAATCCGGCGCCTGCGGGCGTCGGGCCCTGATCCATCCCGATATTCCCAGCGTGCTGCCAATCCGGAGCCAGCCATGTCGAACAACGTTTCCCGTGCCCGTTCCCTGCGTCCTGCTGACGGTGTCGTGCCGCGCCCCGCGGCCCATGGCGCGTCGCGCCGCGCTGCCCCGCACCTGAACACGCTTGCCCACGCCCTGCTCGGCGCGGGCTTTCTCAGCCCGCTGCTCATCGCGCTGCCGATGCCCGTGCATGCGCAGGCCCTGCCCAGCGGCCTGCAGGTGATGAGCGGCCAGGCCAGCGTGAGCACCCAGGGCGCGCAGATGACGGTGCGCAACAGCCCCAACGCCATCCTGAACTGGCGCTCGTTCTCGGTGGGGGCCGGCCAGGGCGTGCACTTCGAGCAGGCCTCGGCGGCGAGCAAGGTGCTCAACCGGGTCACCGGCGGGGAGTCCTCGCAGATCTTCGGTGCGCTCACCAGCAACGGCCAGGTGTGGCTGCTCAACCCCAACGGGGTGCTGTTCGGGCGCGATGCGCGGGTGGATGTGAACTCGCTGGTGGTGTCCACGCTGCGTCTGAATGACAGCGACTTCCTTGCAGGGCGCTACCGCTTCACGGCATCGGCTCCGGGCGCCACGGTGCGCAACGAAGGCGCCATGGCCTCGGCCCACGGCGGGCAGGTGGTGATGATCGGCGAGCGGGTGGAGAACGCCGGCAGCATCACCGCGGCGGGCGGCGCGGTGGGGCTGGCCGCGGCCAGCAGCGTGGAGCTGGTGGACACCGGGCTGCCCAATCTGGCGGTGCGGGTGCAGGTGCCGGCGGGTCAGGCGCTGAACACCGGGCTGCTCAGTGCGCCGGGTGGGCGGGTGGATGTGTTCGGGGCCAGCGTCAACCAGCAGGGCATCGTGCGGGCCGACAGCATCGGCACCGATGCCGCGGGGCAGGTGGTGCTGGGCGCCAGTCAGGGCGTGACGCTTGCCGAGGGCAGCGTCACCAGCGCCGACGGCGGCACGGGCGGTACGGTGCGCGTGGATGCCGGCCAGGGCACGGCGAGCGTGGCGGGCGCGGTGTCGGCGCAGGGTGCCACGGGGCAGGGCGGTCGCATCGATGCGCTGGGCGCGCGGGTGGAACTGCTCGGGCAGGCGAGCCTCGATGCCTCGGGGGCGGCCGGTGGCGGCGGCATCCGGGTGGGTGGCGGCTACCAGGGGCAGGAGGCCGATGTGGCCAACGCGGCGCTCACCACGGTGGCCCCCAATGTGCGCCTGGCGGCCGATGCCCGCGCACGCGGCGATGGCGGGCGGGTGATCGTGTGGGCCGATGACACCGCGCGGGTGCATGGGCACATCAGCGCGCGCGGCGGCCCGCAGGGCGGCGACGGCGGCTTCATCGAGACCTCGGGCAAGCGGCTGCTGGAGGTGACCCGGCCGGCCGATGCCTCGGCGCCGGCGGGCAGGGGTGGCACCTGGTTGCTGGACCCGACTGACGTCACCATCGGGACGATCAACCTCAATGTCATCGGGGAACCCAACTATGTGCCCATCTTCGAACCCGCGTCGGTCTCCGCGGCGGCGATCAGCACCGCGCTGAGTGCAGGCACCAGTGTGTCGGTGACCACCGGCGCAAGCGGCAGCCAGGGGGGTGACATCACGGTGGCCTCGGCGATCACCATGTCGGGCAGCACCGACGCCACCCTCACCCTCAATGCGCACCGCGACATCAACCTGAACAGCAGCATCATCGCGAGTGGTGGCGCCGGAAAGCTGAATCTGACGCTGAACTCCGATACCAGCGGCAGCGGCACAGGTCGCACCTATCTGCGCAGCGCGACCGTGGGGCTCAATGGCGGCGCACTCACCGCCACCAGCAACGGCGGCAAGGTCACGCTGGTGAACGGCAGCACCTTCACCTTCAACAACGGCAACGCCACGATCGGGCAGTTCAACCTTGATGGGGGAACCCTGAACGGCACCGGCAATCTCACCGTGACCGGTGCGATGAATTTCACGACCAACAACGTCACCATTGGTGGCTCCGGCACGCTGACCACCCAGGGCACCACCACCCTGAACATGTCGCTTTCCGATCGCTGGGTTGCGCTGGCCAATACCCGCGAGTGGATCAATCAGGGAACGGTCAACATGTCGGGGGATGATTATTTCGTCCTTCTGGACAGCTCGAAATTCACCATTGCTTCGGGCGCAAGTTTCAACTACACCGGCGCAGATCCAGCTACGCCAAGCGGCAACCCCGGGCCGGGAACCGCCACCGCCGCGTCCAGATGGACGAACCGGGGTACGATCACCATCAATTCGTCCAATCCGCTGCAGGATAACGGCTTCACAGACAGTACTTTCGACAACTTCGGCACTGTCAATTTTCTGACCCGGTTTGCACTCACCGCGCCGGCATCCACTGCCGACACCGGTACCTACAACATCGCCAACGGCTCGCAATTCACCCTTGGCGGCACCCGTACCTTCGACACCGCCTCCCGGATCAGCGGCGCCGGCACCCTGATCGTTCAGGCCGGTACCCAGACCGTCAACGGCGCCATCGATGTGAGCCGATTCCAGATGACCGGCGGCACGCTCAACGGCACAGGCAGTTTCACAGTGGGCAGCAATTACTCGCGGACCGGCGGTACGCTGGGCACGACCTTCTCCGGCATCAACATCACCCAGGCCTCCGGGAATCTCACGCCGGGTTTCCTTCAGGCCGGGGCGATATCGCTCACCACGCAGGATCCGGCTTCGACCATGCTGCTTGATGCGGGCCTGAACAGCAGTGGAAACATGACGCTGAATGCGGCGGGGAGTCTGCAGATCCTGGCGTCACCGACCGCAGCCTCATTCGTGCAGGCTGGGGGTGATCAGACCGTAACCGCTGATTCACTTGTCCTTCGCGGTGCTTCATCCGGTGCATCCCGGTTCGCGCGATTGCAAGCGGCCAATACGCAGACGGTCTCTGCGCGCGCCATCACATTGGAGGGAGGTGCGGGCGGCGGTGGCGTCAATACAGGCAACAGTGCTTCTATTCGTGCTGGCCGAACACAGTCCATTACAGCAGGCTTCGGGGGCATTACGCTGACCGGAGGTGGCGGTGCGCTTCCTGACAACACCGACAACTATGTCTATATCAACTTGTACGGGACGCAACTGGCCGATAGTCAGAGCATCACTATCAACAACGGCGGCAACCTAACCATCACCGGTGGCTCTTCGGCCAAGATGGTCGGTGCACCAAACGGTAGTGCCGCCGGCATCTACGCCACCGGTGGCCAGCAAACGATCACGATGTCCGGAGGGGCTATCACCCTCGTTGGTGGGACCGTGGGCGGACACAATAATGCGTATATCAACAGCGGTTGGAATACTCCCGGGATTCAGGGTGCAAGCCAGCGGATTCTTGGCGATCCAACCATCACCCTGATTGGCGGCGCCTCGGGAGGTAGCGCGTCGATAGCCAACAGCGCAAACAGTGCGAGCATTGTCATCGAGTCCGGCACGCAGGTGATCAATGCCCGGTCAATCACCATGACAGGCGGTGGCGGAGCTGTTGGTGAGGGTGCGAATGGCGCCTACATCAGGCAGGGCAGTATGACCGCCACATCAGGCACGCAGACCATCACGACCATGGCCACCGGAGGTATCACCATGACCGGCGGCAGTGGCAGTTCAGCCAATGCGCGCATTCAC